>JAYTFV010000128.1:0-6569 GCA_043734065.1 Planctomycetota bacterium | reverse complement strand
TGGTCGTCCCGCTGACCCGCGCCGGACTGGCGGGGGACGAGGCGGGCCGGTGCGAACCGTTGGTAATGTTCGATTCCCTCGGTGCCGGGGACGGGAGCTTCGTGGCCCTCAGCGAGTCGGCAGAAGCTGCGGCTCCGTTTCATCCCGACACGAAGCCGGTCGATGCGTATAATGCGGCGATCCTCGATTCCATCAATCTGGAGGGACGCCATGCCGGTGCATGATTGGACACACGTCGTCGAACTCGGCGAATTCCATGACTTTCATTTGGGATTCGTGGCGACGCTCCGCAATACACTCAACATAATTCTGTGTTCAACGGATTACTACGCGTCGGCAGAAGGGCGGATCATGGGGTATGAACCCGATGCCTCCGCATTCGAACGGAAAAAACCGCGAGGTGCTTCGCGACCTCAAACGTCACGGGGAGTTGCAGTTCAGACAGCAATCCTTCAGATTTGCGAAACGAGTCCCCGGACTCGCTTCATCGACGAGGCGGATCACTTCAACGCTCTTCGGGAAAGTCATGTGGCAATTCGCAACAAGCGAGGTGATCGTCTCGTCGCGATCGTGGAAATCCTTTCGCCTCGTAACAAAGATCGAGCCGATGCTATCCTGGCCTTCTGTAACAAGCTGGAAAAGGCGCTCGAGGCGGGTTGCAATGTTCTCGTCGCCGACTTTCTACGACCTGGAAGACACGATCCATACGGGATGCACTACGCCTTCTGGAAGCGGTTTTCCGAAACCCCACACAGTGTGACCGCTCAAGAGCCCATCGGAATCGCCAGCTATCTCGCCCCCATCAACAACGCGCAGTCTGAGCCGGTCGCCTATTTTGAGTCAGTGGCGATCGGGAAAGATGTGCCGGACATGCCTCTCTTTCTGGCATCCGGTGAATACATTCATGTCCCGATTCAAAAAATCTACGACGAAGCCGTCGCGACGTTACCGCCTCCTTATCAAGAAGACTTGGAAGCTCCGAAAACTCCGTAGCTCTCCCCCCCGAACAGCCGATCAGACACTCACAAACCTCACTCTCGGAACGCGAACTGCCCATGTCCTACCACCCCCTGTTCAACAACCCCCGCATCAAAGAACAGATCTGCGAGATCGGTCGCCGGGTCTATAATAAGGGCTTTGCAGCCGCCAACGACGGGAACATCTCGTACCGCGTTGGTGAAAACGAAGTCCTCTGCTCCCCGACATACATCTGCAAGGGGTTCATGACCCCCGATGACATCTGCATGGTCGACCTCGACGGTAACCAACTCGCCGGGAAGAAGAAGCGGACCAGCGAGATTCTGTTGCACCTGACGATCATGAAGCACCGCCCGGACGTGAAGGCTGTGGTCCATTGCCACCCCCCTCACGCGACGGCGTTCGCGGTCTGCCGCGAGGCGATTCCGCAGTGCGTGCTGCCGGAGATTGAGGTGTTCATGGGCGAGGTGCCGCTCGCTCCCTATGAGACTCCGGGAGCCCAAGGCTTCGCCGACACCGTCGTGCCGTTCCTGAAGTCGTCGAACACGATCATCCTCGCCAACCACGGGACGGTGACGTTCGGCAAGGAACTCGAAGAGGCATACTGGAAGACCGAAATCCTCGACGCCTACTGCCGCATCCTGATCCTCTCGCAGCAACTCGGCGGGATCACGTACCTCAACGAGAAGAAGTCGCGAGAGCTGCTCGACCTGAAGAAGCGGCTCGGCTTCGACGATCCCCGGTTCCACAATGAGGACTGCGACCTGTGCAGCAACACCGCCTTCCGCGACGGGTACAAGGAGGGGACCGCCCCCAAGGTCGCCGCCTTTGAGCCGCCGCCGTCGTACCCCGGCTACCTGCAGAAGCCTGCCTACGAGACGGGGGCGACATCTCCCGTGGGTGTGGGCAATGTCGATATGGAGACGCTCGTCAAGATGATCACCGAGCAGGTGATGGCCGCTCTGAAATAGAGCGGCGAGTCTTGTCAGTGGGACAGCGAGCGGGGGACATCAGTCCCCCGTGTTCGTTTCGCGTATCGATCCAGGCGAGCCGGAGTGCGTCAGCGCCCGGACTCTTCGTACCGGAGTACACACGCGGAAGGTCCGGGGGCTGACGCCGCCCGGCTCGCCTTTCAATCATGTGGGCCTCACGCCCCCGCCAGCACCCGCCGCACCACGCCCTCATCCACCCCGTCCACCAACTCCACGTGCCCCATCCGCGTCGGCAGCACGAACCGCAGCTTCCCGGCCTCCGACTTCTTATCGAGCCGCATTCGCGAGATCACCTCGTCGCTCGACCAGCGTGACCCGCGGGGGAGTTTTGTCGGCATGTGCAGGGCTTCCAAGAGCCGCACTTGCCGCTGCGTCAGCGCCGCATCGATCCGCCCGAGCTGCTCAGCGAGGCGGCTGGCGTAGACCATGCCAATGGCGACCGCTTCTCCATGCAGCAACTCGCCGTATCCGCTGAGGGCCTCGAAGGCGTGGGCGAACGTGTGGCCGTAATTGAGGACTGCACGCAGGCCGGTGCGCTCGTACTCGTCATGCTCGACGACATCGGCTTTGAGGCGGCAACTGCGAGCGATGGCATGCTGCACAGAGGCCGAATCGCGGGCGTTGATCTCGGCGACATGCTCCTCCAGCCAGGTGAAGAACTCGGCATCCAGGATCACGCCGTACTTCACGACCTCGGCCAGCCCGGCGCGATACTCGCGATCGGGCAGTGTGTCGAGCAGCGCCGTGTCGATCACGACCCCCAGCGGCTGATGAAACGCCCCGATCAGGTTTTTGGCTTGCGGATGATTGATCCCGACCTTGCCCCCGACCGAGCTGTCGACATCGGCCAGCAGCGTGGTCGGGCACTGGATGAACGGCAAGCCCCGGTTATAGGTCGCAGCTGCGAACCCGGCCGCGTCGCCGATGACCCCACCTCCGACCGCGAACACGACGGTGCGCCGGTCGGCCTGGATGGCCACCAGCCGGTCGTAGATCGAGGAGATGACCTCCTGCCGCTTGGTCGGTTCACCAGGTTCGAGTTCAATGACCTCGCAGGCCCAGCCCGCTGCTTCGAGCGAGGCCAACACCAGCGACACTCCATGCCGCACGTTCGAATCCGAAATGATCGCCGCAGTCCGCGAGGGCTTGCCCCTTCCGAATCGCGTGACCCAAGGCTCGACGATGGCTGCGACCCGGGCCAGACAGCCGCTCTCGATCACGATGTCGTAGCTGCGATCGCCGAGGGAGACGGAGACGGTTTGAGCGGGAGTGGGCACGGGGGAACTCGATGAAGGATGGCGAGGACCGCATTGTAGCACGACGCTCCGCGTCGTGAATCACGACGCGGAGCGTCGTGCGACATTCCCCGATTTGTCCGTGCCATCGGTACAACCGGCAGCGTGTTCTGATCTCCATCTCCCCCACGCTCCCGAAGAGGCCAAATTGCGACATAGATTTTCAGGGTGCTTTCTCGCCTCACCTCTCCCCGAGAGTCTGTGATGAATATCGGTCCGGTCATCGACATGGCAATCGCCCTGGGACTCCTGGTCCTGTGGACGCTGGCGGCACGCTGGCTGGCGCGGGTCATCGAACTGGTCCCGCGCGAGCTGACTGGAGATCAGCGGGCGGCCACGCTGGACGGGCTGCGGGGTTATCTGGCGCTGTGCGTGATCGTGCATCATGCGGCGATCCATCGCGGCTACTGGCAGGGCGGAAAGTGGAAGGAGCCCGCGTCGCTCGTGTTCTCGTGGCTGGGGCCAGCTCCCGTGGCTCTGTTCTTCATGCTGACGGGGTTTTTGTTCTGGTCGAAGGCCCTGCACGGACACCGGGCCGAGCCGATCAAGCTGTGGCTCGGGCGGGTGCGCCGGATCGTGCCGATGTACCTGTTCGCGGGGCTGGTGACGTTCTCGATCATCGCTGCGCTGCAGCGTGGTGTTGTGGATTTTGTCGAGTATTGGTCGTCCGACCTGACGACCGTGGCCTCGGGCGGGATTGTCGAGTTTCCGCTCTGGCGGAACCAGATTCACACGATCCCGCTGAATGCCGGGGTGACCTGGACCTTGCGCTACGAGTGGTTCTTTTACCTGGCCCTGCCGGTGTTGGCGCTGCGTGCGACCCCGAAGGCGACGGTCGTCATGGCGGTAGTCTGTGCGTGGCTGGCGGCTTCCAATACGGTGGCCGGGATCGCCTGTTTCAACTTCTCGCTCGGCATGTTGACGGCGGTGATTCGGTCCCGCTGGAAGGTGCCCGCGTGGGTGCGGGGAGTTCCTGGTCTGCTGGTGTGTCTGATCTGCGTGGGGCTGCTGAGTCTCGGGTCCGGGACGCAGACTCTCGGGTCATCGCTGGCCATGGGAGTGTTGTTCGTGACCGTGGCGTGTGGTCAAGACCTGCGGGGACTGCTCACCTCACAGCCTGCCCGCTGGCTGGGCACGATCAGTTACAGCGTGTATCTAATGCACGGGATTGTGCTGTATGTGGTGCTGCGGCGAGCGAACGCGCTGGTTCTGATCGGGAGCCTGTCGGATGTGGCCTATTGGCTGCTGATCGGCGGAGCGGGACTGCTGACGGTGCTGCTGTCGGCGGTGACGTATTCCTGTGTCGAGCGACCTTTCATTCAAACTCGCCCAGTGGCCGTGCCGGTGGCTGCTTGAGAGCCAGGTCTACATGATGTTCGGTCACATGGCTTTGGCATGTCATTGAACGAACCAGTTCGCGACCAGCACTCACATGCGAGGCGCAGCTGCCACCGAAGGGCAAGCGATCAGCGATCAGCAGTCAGCCAGAAAGCCATTCATCGTCGAGGCGACCTCTGCAACCCATCAGGGGCCAGAGCTTCCAAGATGTGAAACACCGAGACATCCCAAAGATCGCGGCCTCTCTCCGGCTTACGCCGATGCACCCTGACCCCTTTATTTTCCCCACTTCTCTGCGGGTCCACATTTCCGTCAATCCGGTGGCTTATAGACTGGGGACTTCACCGCCCGGTGAGTGCCGCGCCATGCCTTGGTGACTTCGTAAAGCGGGAGTCACCGAGACCGCATCGGACGAGGGGACAATCCCCGGACCACAGCGGATCGCATGGGCCTTCGTGAGTTCGGCTCCAAACAGGAATATCTGGGCCGTGTAATAGTTCCACAACAGCAGCACCACAAACGAGGCCGCTGCGCCATACACGGATGTCGTCGCCGTCTGGCCCAGGTACAGGCCGATGAGCGATTTTCCCACCGTAAACAGCACCGCTGTGACCGCAGCACCGAACCAGACATCTCGCCAGGCGATCTCCGCGTCCGGGAGCAGTCGATAGATCATGGCGAAGAGTCCCGTGATGACGGCGAACGAGACCATCCACTGAATGGTGTGTGTGATGAGGCTACTTTGCAGCCCCTCGAACAGCCCACTCATGGCGGCCATCGCCGCACTCACGGCCAGCGACACAAGCAGCAGAAAGGCGGAGCCCAGCACGAGCGAAAACGAGAGGAAGCGGCTGCGCACGATGTTCCAAAGGCCCCGACCCGGCTTCGGCTCCACTTCCCAAATGGTGTTCAACGCATCTTGAAGTTGACCGAAGAGTCCCATGGCACCCACGAGTAACACGACGCCGCCGACGAGACTGGCCACAATTCCCGCGTCGTGCTGACCGGCGGCTGCGACCATCGCCTGCAGCGCGTCACCGCCTTCCTTGCCGACCAGCGAACGCATTTCCCCCAGCAGCCGACCTTCCGCCGCCTCGCGTCCAAAAACGAGCCCCGCGATCGCGACGACGATCACCAGCAGCGGGGCGAGCGCAAACGTGGTGTAGAACGCCAGTGCCGCCCCCAGACGCGGGACTCTGTCCACCAAGGATTCACTCCCGGCTTCCTTCACGATGGCCCACATGTCTCGAACAGTCATGGTGGTTGTCCTCATTTCACGGAGGGGTGGCAATCTCCGCGAAAATCATGCTATCGAAGGAGAGGTGGCGGGTGCCACTGGCGGTTGCTTTGGACCGCCAGTGCGGGTGCATTCGCTCATGGGCGGTACCACCGAGGAATCTCAGTCGCGGAGCGACTGAGCTACGTAGGCGATGTCGCTCCGCGACTCGCATTTCGTGTGCTACCGCCAAATGGCGAATGCACCCCGCCAGTGCAGGTGAGCGTGTTCCGACCATGATCCCGACCCTACAGTGGTCGGGCGTCTAGCACTGGCGAGCCAAAGCCCTCGCCAGTGGCACCCGGCGGTGCTGGCGTCCCCTGGTCGAACAAGATTTTCATCCGAGCCTAGTCCTGGTCATGCTTCCACAAGGCTGAGTTCGGCGTGTTTCAAAACCTGCCGGACCTGCTCGGCCGAAACGCCCGGAAACCACGCCAAAAACTCGTCAATCGTGGCTCCACTCTCCAGGTTCTCAAACAGCGACCTGACCGGGACTCGGGTTCCCCGAAAAACCCAAGCTCCGCTCACCCGATCGGGCGATCGTTCCACGGCGATACATCCGGTCCAATTCAACATAGTGGCCTTATTTTATCAACTCGACCAGACTGAGAATAGTCAATGCCAAGCCAGGTGCTATTGCGGGGTGCATTCGCCAATTGGCGGTACCCCTCATGAATCTCGGTCGCGGAG
>JAYTFV010000127.1:0-3872 GCA_043734065.1 Planctomycetota bacterium | reverse complement strand
ACACCCGGCGAAAATCGTTCCAGTTCGCATGGCGACTACCCCTTCTCGCCGCTGCGGCGAAATGCGTTGAACGTCACGTACTCCCAGTGCCGGTACAGGTCGCAATGTTTGACCAACTCCGCCTGCGGTCCCACGGCATCGACCTTGCCGCCATCGATCACGACGACTCGGTCACAACGGCGGACTGTCGACAATCGGGTGGGGACAAACAAGACCGTTCTCTTCGCAATGATCCGTTGATAGGTATCGTCGAGGTAATCCTTGGTCGACTGGTCGAGGGCTTCGGTCGGCTCATCGATGATCAGAACCGCCGGATTGCGAATAATCGCCCGCGCCAGTCCCAATAAGAACATCTGCCCGGCGGTGAGCATTTCACCGTGTTCCCCGAGTTGCGTTTCGTACCCCGACGGGAGACGCTGGATGAACTGGTGCGCATGGACCAGCTTCGCAGCGTCCATCACCGCCGTGGAATCGTACCGCGAATCGCCACAGCGGATGTTCTCGGTGACGGTGCCGGTGAAGCAGGGGTCGTCGCCGCCGACGTAGATCGCCTCCGCCCGAATCGATTCGAGAGTGCCCCAGGCGATGTCCTCCCCATCGAACAGCACGCGTCCCTGTTGAGGTTCCAGAAACCGGGGCAACATGGCCGCCGCGGCGCGGGCTTCGAGGGGATCCAGCGAGACCAGCGCCGTGACCGAACCGGCGGGAAGACGCAGTTCGAAATCCTTGAGCAGAGTCTGCTCACCCCGGCGGTAGGAGACTCCCTCGAACTGAATCGACTTGCTCACGGGATCGATGAACTTGGCTCCCACCGCCTGCCCCACCTCGGGCAGTTTCGACAGGAAACGGTGGACATTCGCGCCCTCGATGTCGATGGTCTGGCGGAATTGTCCCCAACCCATGATGCCATTGAGCAATGGAGTGATCACCGCAAATCCGGTGAGGACCGTCAACGCGGCCGGAAGGTCGAGCTCCTTGCCGGTGCCGAGGACTCGTGACCCGATCAGGAACACCACCACCGCCAGCAGCAAGGCCCCGATGAGTCGGGCCGCCCACAAACTTCCCCCGCGAGCCAGTGAACCGGTGCGGGCCGTATCAGAGTAGCGATCAAGGTGCTTGCGGAAACGTTCCTGCTCAGACGCCTCCATGCCAAAACCCCGCACGATGCGGCTCTTCCGCAGCCCCTCGGACAGGATCCGCAGATCCGAGGCCGCGTGTGCTTCGGCCAGTTGCTGCCGTTCCGCTCCCTGCGCCCACTCCCAGCGGATGAAATAAAAACCAGCGACCAGCGGCAGCAGTGCCTGCAGCGTGATCGACCAGTCGATCGCCAACATCAGTGCCAGCACCAGGGCCATCCCGACGACCTGATACATTCCGAAGGAGAGGATCGCCGTGAGGGCCGACGCGATCGTTTCCACCGATTGCACGAACAACCTCTGAGCGGAGGCATAATCGCGCTGGTCGAGGTCTCCCGGCCCCAGACGCAAGATCTGCCGGTGAATCTGAGAGCGGAGCGACGAGGTCGTTTCCTGAGCCAGACCGGCGGCCCGAAACCGCATACGGTTCAGACTCCACGCCCGCAGGACAATCCCGAGAATCAGCATGACCACTAGGGTCGCCAGCGCCCCACGGTTGGTTCGCAGGGGGATGAACCGGCAGAGTGGATCCCGAATCCAGGTGACGGCTGCGCAGTCTCGATGCCGCCAGAGCGTCGCGCGGATCCCGGTATCTTCGGCGATTCCCTTGCGGTTGACAGTGGTCACGAAGGGCACGAACTGGGACGCGTCGGCGGGAGCGACTTCGATCCGGCCCTGATAGGTCAATAGGTCCAGGATGAAAAACAGGACACCCACACTGGCTGCCAACGCCAGGGCGGCCAACACCGACCAGGCGGTGAGCAGCCACCCGTAGCCCTGAAACCACAACCGCCGCGTGGGTAGCCTGTTGAAAAACGATTGTTCCGTGGTCATCGCACGACCTCACCAGCCACCGAGCCTCAGTGTCCTGCCGACCACACCGGAAGAGTGCGTCCGGAACCGACCACGCGGCGCAAGCCCACCGCTGGCCTGGCGAAAACTCGCCCCGATGGCATTCTGTCGACCGTCAGAACAATCCTACGCGAGGTCCCGATCCTCGAACAGGATGAATGACAGCAGGATGATCGCCGACACATAGCACAGACTATACAGGGCGTTGTATCCGATGTAGTCCGGCGGAATGGTCTTTTCCATGGCGATTGCCGCTGACATGTTGAAGTTATCCAGTGACGGCAATATCGTCGCCAGCAACTGAGCCACGAACTTCACGAACGGGACATTCCTCAAGGACGACTGCACCAGCACCGGGGTCAGGTGACCGATGACGAATATGGCCAGACAGGTCGTCACGTTCACCAGCATCGGCAACCGCGTCGAAATGGCCACGCTGATCGAGGTCATGATCGCCACCTCCATGAAGACCAAGGCCAGTCCCGGCAGAATCCGGAGAGCTGTCGACAGACTTTCCACGGAAGTCATCGTCAGAGAGGATTCCTTGGCGTCAAGCTTCGCTTTCAGCAGGAAAATCAGGCAGATCAACAGCACCCCGAAGTACAGGATCATCCACAGCGTGGTCTGAGCGATCCCCAGATATTTGCCCATGATGAATTCGCGGCGGGTGATCGGCTTGGACAGCAAGGTCATGGCGGTCTTGCCTTCGATTTCCTCCGCCACACTCAAGCTGGCGGTCCAGATGGCGACGAGCATCGCGGAAATCAAAATCGTGGCCAATCCGCAGTCGATGTACATTTTGGTGTCGTCCCCCAGCGAGAAAAAGGGGATGTAACAATTCACGATCAACATCAAGCTACCCGTCGCCAACAGCAGCAGGAAGATCGGCTGCCGGACCGCTTCCTTCGTGGTGGCTCGGGCGATCGATCCCGTGCGAGTGAAATAGTTAACGAAAAACAGAGCCGCCAGCAGCCCGAACAGCCCCACGACAAACCACAGGTAGTCATCGCGAACATACGTCCAGAGCAGCCCCCAGGACAATTCATCGATGGCCTGAAGGGGATCAGTGCCTCCCAGCTTGGGCAGATCATTCATGACGTTCCACTCTCTCGAACACAGCGGGTCCACGGATGTCACCCGGGAATCCGGGCAAAAGAATGTCCATGAATGTACCCACTTTCCCACGAAAGAAAAGGTCTGCTCGGCCATCGCCGGCAAAAACACACAATGAGTCTGCCCTCACCGCCGACATGTTCTAACGGTCAGGCGAACCTTACCGCCCCCGAACAGTGATGTCAGCTTGACCCGCGCGCCAATAAAAAACCCCCGGCGGGAACCGGGGGTGAGAGAGACGAGAGAGGAGAGAGGAGAGAGAAGAGAGAAGAGAGGAGAGCCAGCGAGTGAGAGTCGCTGGTGTCGAGAGAGAGAGTCGAGAGCGAGAGAGAATCGAGCGAGTCGCGTCACCCAAAGCCCAGGGGTTGCAACCCCTGGGCGTTCTGACTGACCACTGACCACTGACCACTGAAAACTGACCACTTCCACTACCGCACGTCATCCTGGCCATCGCAGAAGTCGGCGGTGTCGTTGAAGCTGCTGCCGGACTTGTGACCCTTATGGCCGCAGGTGCCGCTCATGTTGTAGCTCTGTTGCACGCTGGCGAAGGCCGAGCCGACATCTTCGAGTTCGTTGTTGATGTTCAGCGAAACTTCACTGAGGCCGACGATCAGACCGAGAATCGCGATGGTCGAAACCAGCACCAATTCTGCCGAAACAATGAAACCGGCTTCGTCGTTCTTCAGGGCGGCGATGAGCTTGAGCATGAGAGTGTCTTTCGTGCGGTGGGGTGGTGTGTGTCACTTCGAGGTGGCTGTCACTTCGATGAGA
>JAYTFV010000126.1:0-20456 GCA_043734065.1 Planctomycetota bacterium | reverse complement strand
TTCGACCCCAACGGGGTCTCGTCTCGTAGCCCAGGGTCGGCCGCGCAGCGGAAGACCGTGGGTTAGGGAAGCGGTCATCTCCTCAACCCCAACGGGGTTGCGTCCCACCGCTGACGCAACCCCGTTGGGGTTGGAGTTCGCGAAACGGTCGCCAACCCAGGGTTTTCCGCTGCGCGGGCAACCCTGGGCTACGGGGCGAGACCCCTTCGGGGTCAATTCACCGACGTTTCGAATGCACACGCACGCTGGCGGCGGACTGTCCCCGCTCCCCTCCCGGTGGCATGGGGGTTACACTGGAAAACGTGACCTCTTGCACATTGTCCCGAGACCCATCATGACCAGTTCCCGTCGCGAGTTTCTCCGCCAGACTGCCCTCGTCACCGGGGCTGCTCTGTGGCCCTGCAGTGCCACTCAGGCGGCGGAGCCTCAGCGATTGCGGATCGACACGCACCAGCACCTGTGGGACTTGTCGAAGCAGAAGCTCCCGTGGCTGGCGGGGGCTCCGGAGATCCTCCAGCACGACTACCGCAGCCAGGAGTACGCCACCGCCACCGCGGGCCGGTTGATGCGAACGATTTACATGGAGGTCGATGTCGCGGAGGAGCAGCACAACGCCGAGGCGGAGTTCGTGATCGGACTCTGCCAAGACCCGAAGCACCCGATGGTCGGAGCGGTGATCGGGGGGCGACCTGCTTCAGCGGGGTTCGAAGCGTATGTGAAGCAGCATGCCGAGTCGGGACACGTGAAGGGAGTGCGGCAGGTGCTGCATGCGGACTCGACGCCGAAGGGGTTCTGTCTGCAGCCGGAGTTCGTGCGTGGGGTGCAGTTGCTGGGGAAGCACAGCCTCAACTTCGACCTCTGCATGCGTCCCGGCGATCTGCGCGACGCTCTGGCCCTCACCGAAAAGTGCCCCGACACGCGGTTCGTGTTGGACCATTGTGGGAATGCGGACATCAATGCCTTCGTGCCCGGAGCGAAGGAGAAGTCGCACGATATCGATGCCTGGAAGCGGGACATCGAGGCTCTGGCCAAACGTCCGAACGTATTCAGCAAAATCTCCGGCATCATCGCCAAGGCCAAGCCGGGCTGGACCGCCGAGACGCTGGCCCCGGTGGTGAATCACTGTTTGGATGCCTTCGGCCCCGACCGCGTCGTCTTCGGCGGCGACTGGCCGGTGTGTTTACTCGGGGCTTCGCTCAATGACTGGATCACCGCCCTGACGACGATCATCGAGAAACATCCCGCAGCCGAGCAGGAGAAACTCTGGTCGGGGAATGCGAAGAGCGTTTACCGATTGCCGAGGGAGATTAAGTTGTAGATGAAAGTTGTCAGTTGTCAGTTGTTAGTTGTCAGCCAGAGAAGAGCGGCACCTTCTGATTGAAGACTGAAGACTGAAGACTTCACTTCAACGACTCGACTGGCACGATCTTCAGCCCCTTGGCTTCGGCAACGACGGTCGTGGTGATCAGAGCCTCCATCTTGGCATCGTCGACGACCAGGCACATCTTCTCCTGCATTGGCCAGGTCAGGATGGTGTGCAGCCCCTTCGTCCCCGGCACCTTGCCGAGCTTGAAGGTCTGGGCCATATTCTTCGTGTAGCCTGCACCTTTGAGTGCGTCTCCGTCGATGACGAATGTGACCTGCGCTTCGTCTCCGATGAAGTTGAAGGCATCCTGCAGCGGCTTGCGAGAGAACTCGATTTCGAACACTTGCTTGAGCCGCCCCATGACCGTCTTGGGCAAGGCGGTTCCCGCATTGGCCACCGATGTGGCATCGCTCGGCGAGAAGTTCGTGCGTGTCGATTCATCCCAGGTCAGGACCGTCCCGAGGGCCAGGTTCGGAACCGCCTTGGCGGGAAGGACAGTGGTCATGGTCAGGTAGGACGGGCCGGTCTGGATGATCGTCGCTTGCCGGAACGCCTCCATCATCGCCGGGAAACGCCCAATGATCTGCCGGAACCCCGACCGCGACGGATGCATCATCCGCACGGCGTTGACCAGATCCGTCTCGATCGCCGTGGGGAACCGCTTGGAGTAGTCCACCTGGAGTGAGTCGGGCGTGCTGATCTTGCCATTGCCCGCGTGGCTCCCCTTGGCGCGCACGCGGACCTCGGAGTGGAACGTGTTGCCGAGATTCAAGCTCCAACTGACGGTCTCGGCATCGGGGCCGAACCAGTCCAGCACCTGGGTAACTGCTTTCAGCGCCGAAGGTTCGAAGAGCTGATCGGAATAGGTCAGCACGTCCGTGACATCCATGAACACCGAGACGGTGCGGTCGCGGTCGGAGGCTTTGAGTAACGCTTGAATCCCATCCGTCACGCAGTCCAGCGGCTTCTCGGCGGCCTCGGAGAGATCGCCTCCGAGGTTCCCCGGACAGATCGCGATCGTGCGGTCGTCCTTGACGTGGAAGGCATAGTTATCCTTCGTCATGACCAGCGGCTTGCCCTTGCCCGAGACCTCATCGCCGTTAAATTCCAACACGAGGGCCGACCGCTTCTCCGGAGCCTTCAGTCGAAACACGGTGCTAATCTGCGGCGGCTCGACCTTCGACACGATGCTGATCCCGATCAGCAGTTCCTCGATCTGATCGGGGTTGCGGCGTGTGACCTTCTTAATCGTCGTTTCGAGCCAGGTGACGACATCCGCAGTCAGGCTGGCCTTCAGTTCCTGTGACGCTCTCTCCGATCCCCAGATCCGGTCGGGATGCAGATGAATCAGGATGTTGTTCGAACCGACCAGCATGTTCAGCGGGATCGGCTCGCCCTTGGTTGGCTTGAATTCGTCGACCAGCCGGGGGTCAGTCGTCAGGGCAGCCCGCGAGTATGCACCGGGTGGCGAGGGTGCCTCCGGCACCGCCGGTGTCGCTGTGGTCGGGGTGGCCACCGTCGCGATCTCCGGAGCCGGTGTCGACGATCCCTGGCTGCTCAAATAGAACGCGGCCCCGATGAAAGCCACTGCGGCGACTCCCACGCCGATCCAAGTGGCGGTGTTGTTCTTGGGTTTGCGGGCGGAGCGTTGCGTCTTCGTGGTCGTGGAGGGAGTGGCGGCCGTCATGGTGGCCGTGGTCGTCGAGGGACTGTCGAAATCCATATCGAATTCGAACGCGGGCGGAGCGGGAGGGGCCGCAGCGGGAGCGGCGTATGACTGCGGAGCCGACTGAGCATAGGCGGTTGGTTGCCCCATCGGAGCCATTGGGTAGCCGCCCGGCATTTGCCCCATCATCACCGGGGCCAGGACGATCCCCTGCGGCGTCTGCACCTGGACGTACGTGACCGGGAACTGCTGGCCCATCGGCTGGCCCATGGCGGGAGCAGTTGTCGGGTGATCGGGCACCCACTGGGCTCCGGTCCCGACGGCGGGCTCACTGCTGGCGGGGTCATCGTCGTCCGCGAGTTGGAGCGGGACCACCTCCTCCTCCGGGGGAGCAGACTGCTCCTGAAGCAGAAACGACTTCGCACAGGCCGGACACTTCCCCTTCTTTCCAAGGAGCGACCGATCCCGCAGCTTGATCGACTTGCCGCAATGCGGACACGACACCTGAGCAGACATGACAAGCCCTCGCACGGACACGGTTGAGATGACCGAAGTATAACCCCGTTGAGCCGCGACGCGAAGGCTTTGCGCAGCGGAGCGCGGCCCCCTCACGGTGATTCGCCTTTCGTGGAAAGAGTGATTAGAGTGAACCGCCCGATCTCTCTGTCGGTTCTACGGCTGGTGAATACATTTTGCGGGACCATCGATGAGCAGCACCCTGGAAGTCGCGCGCGAGCAAGTCGAGGAGTTTTCACGGCGGGTCACGATCCTGCGCGAGTGTTTACACCGCGTGATCGTCGGTCAGGAACAGACGCTTGATCTGCTGCTCACCTGCGCGCTCACGGGATCGCACGCGCTGCTTTTGGGGGTGCCGGGGCTGGCGAAGACGCTGATGGTCAAGGCGCTGGCGTCGGCGTTCGATTGGAACTTCTCGCGGATTCAGTTCACGCCCGACCTGATGCCGTCGGACATCACGGGTTACGAGTTGCTGTCTCGTGAGAATTCGAACGGGGCGCCGGGGATGGTGTTTCGGCGAGGGCCGGTGTTTGCCAATCTGGTACTGGCGGATGAAATCAACCGGGCCGCCCCGAAGACGCAGTCGGCCATGCTCGAAGCGATGGCCGAACGTCACGTGACGGTCGGCGGGCAGACCTATCCGCTCGAAGAGCCGTTCATTGTCGTGGCCACGCAGAATCCGATCGAACAAGAAGGCACCTACCCGCTCCCCGAAGCTCAACTCGACCGGTTCATGATGGAAATTCGGATCAAGTATCCGACTCCCGCTCATGAAGAAGAGATCGTGATGAAGACGACCGGCGGTGCGTTGCCATTGCCGAAGGCCGTCTTTGATCGAAAGGCGTTTCTCGAACTCCGCGATCTGGTGTTGTCCGTCCCCGTGCCGCAGGCTGTGGCCGCCTATGCCGTGCGATTGTGCGGTGCCAGTCGGCCCGAGGACGAGCGGGTGAATCCGTTCGCCAAGAGCTATGTCTCGTGGGGGGCTGGCCCGCGCGGTTCGCAGAACCTCGTGCTGGCTGCGAAGGCGCATGCCCTCCTGATGGGCCGGACAGCCCCGACCTTTGAGGACGTGAAGCAGGTGGCCCTGCCGGTGCTGAGGCATCGCATCCTCATCAATCACCGCGCCATCGGGGATGCGGTCACCAGCGACACGATCATCGAACGGTTGCTGAAGGAGACGAAGACGTAGCACCGTTGCAAACTTCCGAAGTCTCCGAAGACTTCGGAAGTTTTGTCAGGCTCGCTCTCGATTACACCTCTGTTCCGGAGACGGACAGGGACTCTCCACCCGTCCCACCACAGCGCCATGCCACCCCGCACCCCCAGCCGATTCCTCGACCTGCGAGCGCTCGCCTCATTGCAACGGCTGCGGTTCACCACCAAACGGCGGATCGATGGTTCGTACAGCGGACGGCATCAGTCCCGACAGTTGGGCGGCTCCGGTGAGTTCGTCGACTATCGCGAATACACGCCGGGCGATGACCTGCGGCGTCTCGATTGGAAGGTGCTGGCCCGCACCGGTCGCACGTATTTGCGGCTCTATCAAGAGGAGACCAATCTGACCTGCACGATCCTGCTCGATGCCAGTGGCTCGATGCGGTTTGGCGGCGAGGCCCGCGGGGTGGATGGGGCGGGGTCGAAGCTCGAGTACGCTCAATACTTTGCGACCGCGCTGACACATCTGGTGACCAGTGGGCAGGACCAGGTCGGCCTGGCCATCGCGGCGGAGAAGTTGCACAAGTACCTGCCCCCCGCCAGCACGCCGCAGCATGTGGCACTCGTCAATGAGGCCATCGAGCGGTTGCGGACCTGGCCCTCCACCCAGCTCGGGGCGTCGCTGCGGCAACTGTTCGAGCGGTTGTCGCGCCGAGGCGTGCTGCTGCTCGTCAGTGATTTTCTGTGCGACGATCTGGAAGACACGTTTGCGGCGGTGCGGCTGTTCCGTGCCCGTCATTGGGAGGTCGTCGCGCTGCATCTGGTGCATCCTCGGGAGGAGAAGCTGCCGTCGGGCACGGCGTATCGTTTCGAGGGACTCGAACAGGACGGCGAGGTCGATTGCTCGCCCGCCGAGATCAGTCGGGCGTACGAAGAGCGTTTCGAGGCGCATTGCGCGACGGTGAGATCGTTGGCGCTGGCGACCGGTTGTGACTATCGCCGGGTCTCGACGGCGACACACTACTTGCAGACGTTGAGCGGATTTCTGGTGGAACGCATGGGTTGATTCGCGGGTCCGGTGTTTGTGGTGACCTGCCCGGCAGGTCGCCTGCCGGAACCGCGAACGGGAGAAGCGATGTCCTTCCTGCACTTCTGGGCGATCCCCGCGGGGGCGGCGGCACTGGCTGTGCCGTTCGTTGTGCATTGGCTCACGAAGCCCCGGCCCACGCTGCTCCCGCTCTCGACGGTGCGGTTCGTGCGGGAGGTCGTGCAACAGCGGCGGGCGAGGCACCGTCTGCGCGACCTGTTGATCCTGCTGTTGCGAGTCGCCGCGATCTCGCTCTTCGCCGCCGTCATCGCCAGACCGTTGATCGGCAGTCACGCTGCGGCCTCGGCGGTCGATGCGCAGTCGGCCACGGTGCGGGTCGTCCTGCTCGATGTCAGTCAGAGCATGGCCGCCACGTCACAGGGGATCCAAGCCTTCGAGCGGACGCGACCGATTGCCGCCAAACTGCTCGGGTACGCGCCCCAACTGCAGGCCAACCTGATCCTGGCGGGGGCTTCGCCGCAGCCGGTGTTCGACCGCCCTTCGACGAACTTCTCGACACTGGTCGAGGCTGTGGCGAAAGCCAAGCCGTTGCCGCAGCGTCTGCAAGTGCAGACCGCGATCAACTCCGCAGCCGAGATGCTGGCCACTGTCGAAGGTGATCAGGTGCAGCGCGAACTGATCCTGGTCAGCGACTTCCAGCGCAGCAGTTGGGCAGCTGCCGACTTCTCGGTGTTGCCGATCAAGACCGTCATTCAACTCGTCTCCGTGGCTCCGGCAGAGACGCCGACGAACCTGGCGATACTGCGTGTCGGTTCTCAAGGTCGCGTCGAACGGGGCCGGACGTTCCGGTTGGAAATTGAGGTCGGCAACTATTCGCCTACCGCGCGGCCGGTCACGGTCGAAGTGGAGATCGGAGAGTCGATGTTCCGTGCGACGGGACAATGTGCGGCGGGAGGACGATCCACGCTCGTGACCGAAGCGACACTCCCGATCGAGGGGTGGCATGTCGGCCAGGCGAGGTTGGTGGGTCTCGATGACGGACTGATCGCGGACAACTCGCGGGCGGTCGTCTTACAGGTGCATCCTCAGCCGACGTACCTGCTGCTGACACGTCAACTGGCCGCGGCGCGGCCCTCGTCGAGTTACTTCCTGGAACGCGCGATCTCTCCCGTGGAGGCGAAAGAAGGTCGACCGACCGAAAAGATCGTGCGAGTCGATCCCGCACGGGCGACCCCCGAGGCGATCACCGCTGCCGATCTGCTGCTGCTCGATCATCCCGGCAAGTTGTCGGAAGAGACGTTGCAACTGCTGACGGCGTTGCTGCGACGAGGCCGGGGCGTCCTCTACATTGCCGCCGAACCGATCGATGCCACAAACCTCAAACTGCTGAGTAGCGCGGCGGGGACGAGCCTGCAAATGCCGGTCGAGTTCGCGCCGCCCGCCTCCGGTCAAGTGCGGAAGAATCTGTTTCTGGTCGACATTCGACAACAACAGGTGCCGTTTTCGGTCTTTGGTGACGAGGCGTCGGCGATCTTTTCCCCCGTCCGTTTCAGTGGCGGATTGGCGACCCGGCGCACCGAGGGGACGTTGCTCGACGATGTGCTGGCGACGTACAACGATCAATCGGCCTGTCTCATCGTCACAGCGTGCGGGGCGGGGACGCTGGCGGTGTTGAATGCCGATTTGAATGCCTCGAACCTGCCGTCGTCACCGGCGTTCGTGCCGCTGATCGGTGAGCTGACCGGGACTCTGCTCGGTCGCGACCGCTCGCAGGAATCGGTGCCCAGCGGCGAATCGTTCGCAGTCTATCTCCCGAGCTCAGCCAGTCCGGTGACGGGTTTGCGAGTCGTCCCGCCCGAGGCGAACTCGCTCGAAACCGGTTCGCTCGGCGAACTGCATGAAGAGAACGTCGGGGTGATGTGGCAGGCGGCGGAGGCCGGGCCACTCGGCGTCTATGAAGTCCGGCGGGGGCCTCAAACGGTGTTTGCCTTGGCATCGTCGATCCCCGCCGAAGAGGCGGACCTCAAGACGCTCGACGCCGACGTGCTGACCGACCGGCTGGCGGGCGACCGCGATGTCAACTATCGCTCCGCGCTGCATCCCGATGATCCGCGCGACGACCTCTGGTCCTGGCTGGCCGTCGCGTGCCTGTGCTGTGCCCTGACCGAGGTGTTGGGATTGGGACTGTTCCGCAGTTGAAGCCCCGCCACCGTTCCGCAATCTCCATCGACGCCAGATCGGTGGGGCAGATTGATCGCCACATGACACTCACCGTCGAACCGCTGATTTCCTTCGCCCTCTGGCTGATGCTGGCCGTGTTGGCGTTGGGGTTGTTGGGCTGGTACGCGTGGCAGCGACCGTGGGGAATTTCGCGAGTCCGCTGGTCGTGGATCATCGGCCTGATGGCGACCAGCGTCGGGCTGTTGCTGGGGATCCTGCTCAATCCGACCTGGAACGAACGCATCCCGCCTCCGCAGGGGAAACCGAGGCTGGCGATTCTGGTGGACGATTCGGCGAGCATGGCGTCGACCGACATGCCCGATGGCCGGTCGCGCTATCAGTCGGCAGCGGGGATAGCCAAGGCGTGTGCGACGAAACTCCAAGACCGGTTCGATGTCCACACCTCGACGTTCTCGAAGACTGTGTTGCCGATCAACGTCGAGGACATGGAGCAGAAAGTTCCGGGCGGACTCGTCACCGACATGGCGCAGGCCATCGCGTCGAGTATCGAACCCAACCGCCCCGCAGGCCAGGCGATTCTGTTGCTCAGTGACGGCAATCACAATGCCGGAGGCGGCACCCCGCAAGTGCTGGCGTCGGTGGCGTTCGCCCAGGCCGTCGATGCGCCGATCTTTACCAAGACTTTCGGCAGCGATGCGGAAAGCCACGACCTCGCACTGCGACTGCTGGCCCCGCAACAACTGGCGTTCGTCGGCCAGACCGTGCCGGTCACAGCGGTCGTGTGGCGGCGCGGTCGCGCTCCCGAGGCGGTGAATGTGGTCCTGGAGCGCGAAGGCCAGGAGGTGAGTCGGCAGTCGGTATTTATTGCGGGAGAATCGAAAGTCGAGGTGCGGTTTCCCGTGCAGCAGGAGGCTCGCGGGTTGTATCGGTATGAAGTGCGGGTGGAGCCCTTCGAGGGAGAGGTCACGCGGGTCAACAACTACGGCACATTCCTGCTGCGCGTGGTGGATGAGCCGATCCGCGTGCTGCTGGTCGAGGGGAAGCCGTACTGGGACGCGAAGTTTCTGGCGCGGACTCTGTCGTCTGATCCGTCGATCGAACTGGTCAGCGTGGTCCGGATCGCGGAGAAACGGTATCTCGAACGGACGTTCAAGCGGATTCCCGCACCGGTGGTGTCGCCAGTGCCGGAAGCCAAACCGGTGCCGTCCGGGGGGAAACGCCCATCGGGTCCACCCGTCGCGATTCCCGTGACGGAAGCCTGGCGCGTGATCCCGAATGGGGCTGATGTCCTGGCGGATGCCAAGGCGCTGGGCACGTTTCAGGTGTTGGTGCTGGGCCGCGATTCAGAGACGTTTCTCAGCGAGCAGGCTCTCGACAACGTCCGCAACTGGGTCGCGAACGACAGCGGGGCACTCGTCTGTTATCGCGGGCAGCCGATGGCCCAGGTCAACGAACGGCTCGAACGCCTGTTGCCGGTACAATGGAAAGTCTCGCGCGAAGCTCGCTTCCGCATGACGCTCACCGATCGCGGTCGCGATCTGCGCTGGTTCGATTCGCAAGCCTCCGGGGGATCGGGCGACGTGCTGCCGCACCTGCCCGCGCTGGCGACTTCCTCCGCAGCCGAACATCCGAAACCGCTCGCCACGGTGCTGGCCACGGTCGCGGGCGACGCCAGCGAGGAGATCCCCGTCGTCACCTATCAGCCGTATGGCGGCGGTCGCGTGGTCGTGGTCGAAGGCTCGGGGATGTGGCGCTGGGCCTTCCTGCCACCGGCCTACTCCGACCATGACACGACCTACGGCACGCTGTGGCAAAGCCTGATGCGGTGGCTGGTCTCGGGGGCGGGATTGCTCCCCGGCCAGGACATGGCCTTGCACACC
This sequence comes from Planctomycetota bacterium, assembly GCA_043734065.1. Classification (GTDB taxonomy): domain Bacteria; phylum Planctomycetota; class Planctomycetia; order Planctomycetales; family Planctomycetaceae; genus TH-plancto1. The sequence continues at coordinate 10,644 of JAYTFV010000126.1, read as the reverse complement.
GATCAAGTCACGTTCGGGGCCGATGAACCGGCCACCTCGACACTGCTGATCCGGCGTGAGGCGGCCCAGGGGCAAATCCCGAATATCGAGCTGACCGGCGATGGCATCGAGGGTGTTCAAACGGTGACCCCGGTGGCCGCCGGAGAAGGTCCGGGGGTGTTTCGCGTCATGTTTGGGGAACTGCCCGAGGGACGCTATCAAGCGCGCATCGCCGGGCAGCCTCCCGAGAAATCGGGCTCGCACGTGGCCTTCGACGTGAGGCGTTTTCTGGAGGAACAATTGGACCTGACGGCTCGTCCCGATTTGATGGCACGCATCGCCAGCAGCACGGGGGGCTTGGTTCTCAAGGGAGACTCGCCGGGGGAGATCGCGGACGCCTTCATCGCGCATCTGGAACGAGGCCGACCCGAACGGATTGAGAGAACGACGGCCTGGGACCGCTGGTGGGTTCTGGCGGGCACATTCATCGTCTGGACGATGGCTTGGAGCCTGCGCCGCCACTCGGGTTTGGTGTGAATGGGAAGAGTGTGCCGCTGTCTGCCTGACAAGACGCCCACCCGCTGGCCCAAACGCTAGCGAGCCGGGCGGCGTCAGCCCCCGGACTCTTTCGCCCGTCCCCAGAGTCCGGGGGCTGACGCCCAATGGCTCGCCTGTTCGCCGAGCGGACGAACGCCACACGTTCCCCACGGCCTCACACACCCAATCACCCCACTTCCTCCCGTATCGTCAGACCCGGGCGAGCCCGGTGGCATGTGACTCGTACATCTCATTCATGGCAGATGGGATCGATTCCGCATGGCAATTGATCGGTGAGGTCGGGTAATATCACAGTGAATATCGCCAGCCCGTTCGCGGTTTCCTTTCACAGGATCGATTGGCATGCCTTCTGCCACCTTCGAGCAAACGTTACAAACCCTGAAGCGACGGGTCTTGGCCATCGGCGGCGCGACGGGAGCCACCTGGGGCGGCTGTGCCACGATCGGCCTGCTTCTGGCGAGTGTGTGGCTGGACCTCGTGTGGGAATTGTCGGGAGCGGCCCGCGTCATCGCCTGCCTCGCGGCGGTCATCGCCGGTCTGACCTTGCTGGGGTGGTTTGTCGCGTTCGCCCTGCGTCGCGTTCAACCCTCCGTGTTGGCCCGGCAACTCGATGACACGGCGACGACCGGCGGCGAGATTGTCAGCGGTTTCGAGTTGCAGTCGGGCGTCTCTTCCTCGAAGCCCGACAGTCTGACCCCGGCGCTCGCGGAACTGGCCGTCTTGAAGGCCGCACAACTGGCGTCTCAAGTGCCGTTGGCCTCAGCGGCGCCGAGTCGACCGGCGCGGCAGGCGGCACTTGGCTTTGGCACCCTGGCCATTGGAGTGGTCTTGATGGCTGCGTTGGCACCGCGGTTGGCGGGGACTGAGTGGCTCCGCTTTGCGGACCCGTTCGGCGATCACCCGCCCTTCTCGTCCACGGATCTCCGCGTCGAACCGGGTGACACGCAAGTCCGTTATGGAGACAGCCTCCATGTCTTTGTGACGACGGCGGGACCGCCCGTGGATGAATTGGAGTTGGTGCTGCGAACCGTCGACTCTTCGAAGAGTCAGCAGGAGGAATCGCTGCCGATGTTTCCCGATTCGCCCGGTCGTTGGCGGGCCTCGATCGCCTCAGTCACGTCGCCCAGCCAATACTTTGTGCGCGCTCGGGCCACGCGCAGTCATCGCTATGAGGTCGAAGTCATCACGGTGCCTCAATTCGAAGAGGTGCGGTTCCGCGTGACTCCCCCCGCCTACACGCGCGATGCCACGTATGAAGGTCCGTTGCCGCAGGGCGGCTTGTCCGCGCTGGCGGGAGCAACGGTCGAAGTGCGGACGAAGAGCAATCGCCCCTTGTCGGGCGGAACACTCGAACTGGTCAGCGGCCAACTGCACGAGACCGTGCGGTTGGAACCGGTCACCGCCGACGGGGCGAGCCATGAAGTCTGTGGATCCTGGACCATCGCCCATGCGGGCACATTTCACTTGAAGGTCACCGACGTGGCGGGCCAGGACTCGCGCGACTCGTTCACCGGCACGATCACACTGCTCAAGGATCAGGTGCCGTTCGTCCGGCTGCTGGAACCGGCTCCCCAATCATTGGCCACTCCCTCGACGATCTTGCCGGTCGTCGTCGCCGCTGAGGACGATTACGGCATCACCAAACTCCAACTCTATCGCAGCTTGAACGATTCGCGGGCGATACCGCTGACGTTGCCGACGACTTCACCTCCGGAGCGACGGCACGAGGTTCCGACCTCGTTACCGCTGGCGGACTACGGGCTACGTCCGGGCGATGTCATCAAGCTGTTCGCGCGGGTGGAGGACAACGACCCTGCCGGAGCGAAGGGATCGGAGAGCCCGATCGCGGTGATCCAGATCATCTCGGACGAAGAGCTGCAACAGATGGTAAGAACCCGCGAGGGGGCCGACATGCTGTTCTCGAAATACCAGGCCGCCCAACGCCGCCTCGAAGCGCTGCAGGAAGAGGTCGAGCAACTCCGCAAGCAACTGGAGAAGCGTGACGCCGATGGAGCGCTGAGTCCCGAGGAAAAGGAGTCGCTCGAAAAGCTGGCCGATCACATCACCGAGGAGGCAGAGGCGATCCGCGAGTCGGCGAAGCACGTGCTGCCGTATGACCTCGACCAGTCGCTCAACAAGGAATTGGAGACGCTCACGAAACGCATGGACGAGGCCGCGAAAGAGACCCGACAGGCTGCGGCAAAGCCTCCCGCTGGGGAGTCGCTATCGGCGGGGCAGGCCGCTCGCGCGCTGAAAGCAGTGCAGGAGCAACTGGCCCAGGAACGCCAGGAGATGCAGGCGGGGATCAATGATCCGCTCGATCGGCTGGCAGCGGCCTATCCTTTGCTGGAGGACCAGGGGCGGTTCGTGGAACTCACGGAGCGACAGCGCGACCTGGCGGAGCGGCTGGCCTCGCTGCGCGAGATCGACCACCCGGAGGATCCCGCCACGAAGGCGAGGATGCGAGAACTCGAGGCGGAGCAGCGGAAGAATCAGGAGGATCTGGAATCGCTGTTGAACGACATCGCCGAACACGCCTCTCGCATTCCGGAAGATGATCCGGAACTGAAGGAGTTGGCCGAGACGGCGCAGGCGTTCGTCGAAGCGGTCCTCAACAGCGAGGCGATCCCGTCGATGACGAATGCCGAAACGGGTCTGGCAGAGTTCTCCGGAACGCAAGGGGCGCGGGGAGCGAAGAGTGCCGCCGACATCCTGGAAGGGTTCCTGTCGCGTTGCCAGTCCATGGGGCAGCAGTCGGAAACGGCTTGTCAGGGATTGAAGTTCAAGCCGGGGACCGGAAGCCTGGGCAACACGCTCAGCCAGATGCTGGCCGATGCGGGCCTCGGCGGGAAGCCGGGACAAAACGGAATGATGGGAGCTGGGGGCGGCTTCAGTTCGCGCCGCAGTACGCTGAACAACATCGGCCTCTATGGCAACATGCCGACGCGCGGCAACCCCACCCAGTCGAAGAGCGGTAACGGCAAGCAATCTCTTTCGGTGGGAGGCAGCTATCGCACCGAAAACGATCACGTCCAATCCAGCCGCCTCGATCCGCACGGCCTGCTGAAGGCGTCCGGAACAGGCGAGACAGCTGTGCCGACACGCTATCGCAACCGAGTGGAACAGTACTTTCAGCGCATCGCTGATGAAGCGGGAAAGTGACAAGAGACCAGTGGGTAGCTGCGTTCGCCAGAACGCGGGCAGCCCGCACTCTGGCGAGTGCAGCTACATCACAAGGGACAAGTCGATCGGGAGTGAAAGTCATGAACGCGAAACACCGTGTCAGAACGATCTCGGTCGTGTTGTCGATGCTGTTGGTGACCGGACTCTTCGGGGAGCCGCGTCCGGTGAAGCCAGCGGGGGCAGTGACTGCCCCGATGACCGATGTCCCGGAGCCGCAGCAGCCCGGCGGTGAGCCGCAGAGCATCGTGCAGGTCGCCAACCTCGTGTACGCGGGCACGAAGAGCAGCAAGTGCTTCTCGGACCACTTTCTGGTGAAGGCCGAAAAGGAATCGGCCATCTCGACCAGTCGGCGCTTTCATGCGGTCAAGCTCTCCTCGGATGAGCTGTTTGACTTCCCGCTGGTGATCATGACGGGCGAGGGGGAATTCACGCTGCCGGACAAGGAGCGGGACCACCTGCGGCGGTTTGTCGAACGGGGAGGGATGCTGCTGGCCTCCGCCGGATGCTCCTCGAAGGAATGGGATCGCTCGTTCCGGCGTGAGATGGCGACGATCTTTCCCGATCAGAAGCTGACTGCCCTCGCCCTCGATCATGCCGTGTTCCACACCGTGTATGACATCTCCGAACTGAAGGCCAAACATGGTCAGCCGAAGCCCGTGGAAGGGGTGTCGATCAGCGGGCGGTTGGGCGTGATCTACTCGCAGGATGGTCTGAACGACACCGAACACAGCCAGGGCTGCTGCTGCTGTGGGGGCAATGAGATCACGAACTGCGTGGACGTGAATGTCAACATTCTGGCTTATGCACTGACGTATTAAGGCGATCGGTCAGTGAAAACTTCCAGTAGCCTGGACCCCCAGGTCCGGGCGGAACGGACCTGGGGGTCCGTTCTACTGGGAGACCATCACTGACCTTTCGTATCAAGGAATGCGGTTCATGTCTGTCGTGTCCGATGATCTTCCTCATGAACCGTTCAGACGCTTGGCCGAACGTCCGCGTCCCAGCGGGCCACTCCGTTGCTCCTCGGCCCTGCTAAACCTCATCGGGTGGTGTGTTTTGTGGGCGCTCTTCGGGGGATGCCAGAAGGGACCGGCTCCGGTCACTCGACCGCTCTCGGTCGTGGTCAGTTGCGACACCGCCGGGTGGATTGTGCCCTGCGGTTGCTCGTCGAAGCAGGCGGGCGGGCTGCTGCGACGAGCGACCTATGTCCAGGGCTTGCGGGCCGGTTCTGATGTCTTGCTGGCCGCTGCGGGCGGCGCGCCGGGCGGAACCTCGGCGTATGACCGTGCCAAGTTCGCAGCGGTGATGCGCGGTGAAGTGGAGATGCAGACCGCCGCTCACAACATCGGAGCGGCGGAAGCAGCCCTCGGCGCGGAGTCGCTGCGAGACCTGGCCGCTTTGACGAAGGCACCGCTCCTGAGCAGCAATGTCCGCGATGCCCAGGGGCATGACATGGCTGCGACGCACCGGATCGTCACCGTGGGATCGAGCCGGATTGCGATCCTCGGCGTGCTGTCGCCGAAGTATGACTCTGCCGGAATACAGATCGCAGATCCTGCGGAGGCCGTGCTGCGGCTGATCACGACCTTGAAGGGGCAGTACGATGTGCTGCTGGTGTTGGCCTATCTCCCCGAGGACGAGTTGGAAGCGTTCGTCGCTCGCGTCCCGGAAGCCGATCTGGTGGTCGGCGGTCCGACACGGCAGAGCATCGCACCCCGGCACACCGGCCCGACGACATGGGCGGCGACCACTAACAAGGGGAAGTTCCTAGTGCATCTGGAGCGGGCCGCGAGTGGCTCGACCTGGGACGGGAAGATCGTCGAGCTGAGCGAAGCCTTCGCCGATGAGCCAGCACAAGCGGCCAATCTCAAACGCTTTCGCGAGGAGCTGGCCCGCGCGGACTTCGCGGCCAGTCAGACCAGTTTCTCGCAGTCGCTCCCCACCGATCTGCAGCCGGAGTTCCAGATCGCCGGGACGGACGCGTGCCAGAAATGCCATGCGAACGATTGCCAGACGTGGAGTGAGAGTCGGCACGGTCATGCGTGGCAGACCCTGCTCGACAAGGGATCGCATGTCGATCCGTATTGCCAGCAATGCCACTCGACCGGATACGGATTGCCCGGCGGATTCACCTCGCTCGCTCAGGGGCTGTTGCGAGTAAACGTCGGCTGCGAGAGTTGTCATGGCCCGTCGCTGGCCCACGCGAAGCAACCGACAACGAAGACGATCTACCGCGCTCGCGACCGCTGTGCGAAGTGTCACGATCACGAGAACAGCCCCGAGTTTGCGTTCGAGAAATACTGGCCCAAGATCGAACATGGTGAACCCGCCAATGCCCCCCAGGAGCAGTGACATGTCAGGCATCGAGTCCGCCAATCGGATGTCCAACGGTCCCCGCATGCGGGTCGCCGGACGACTGCGTCCGGTCCTGTTTGCGATGCTAATGACCTTGTCGGGTGCCAGCTGGGCTGAAGAGGCTCCCCTGGAGTCGACCTCACCCGACACGGCACCCGCCAGCGCGAGTGCGTCGCTCTCGTGGCACCGTACTCTCGCACCGGCCATCGAGGAGGCCCGAAAACGTCAGGTGCCGATCCTCGTGCGGGTCAGTGCGGAATGGTGCGGCTGGTGCCGCAAGCTCGACAAGGAGATCGCACAACCGACCGTGCAAAAGGAGTTGGCGAAGTGGGTGCTGGTCGAACTCGATGCAGACGACGATGCCGATGTCGTGCGGAAGATGAACATCGGACCGATCCCGGCCCTGCGGGTTCTCAACACCGGCGGGCGTGTGACCAAGTCGCATGATGGGTTCCTGCCAGCGGACGACCTCATCGCCTGGCTGCGGAGTCGAGACGAGGCCGTCGAGCCCGAGCTGTCTGACGAAGTCGCGGAAGTGGCCGAGCTGTCGCAGGAGACGCTGCCGAACCTCGTGCAGTTGCTCGGGCATCGGGACGCGAACGTGCGCGTCGCCGTGGCTCGTCGACTGTCGGGGAATCCGGGGCTGTCGGGGTCTGCGGTGGCGCAGGCGTTCATTCGCGGGAACCTCGCGACACGGCTCTCCGCACTCGAGATTTTGAACGGGTGGAAAGCGCCGACAGCGGAGATCGATCCGTGGCAGCCGCAGACGCTGACCGCCGCGCGGCTGAGCGCGGTGGAAGAGTGGGCTGAGGCCCTCGATCCCCTGGCCAGTCCGTCCGCCCCACCCAGTGTCGAGCCGCTGACTCCCGAGCAATTGGTCGAGGCGCGATCCGACATTGTCAAACTCCTCCAGGCCGATTCCAGCGAGGTGGAAGCAATCGGCGCTCGCTGGTCTCACTACGGCAACGCACTCCTGCCGGAGGTGCGCGAACAACGTCTGGCGGCGACGACTGATGTGGCGCGGGAGCGGCTCGACGGGTTGCGTTATCGGCTGGTCGCGTCGGACGCCCTGGCTCTGAAGTGGCCTGGAGGATTGGCCCGGCTCGCTGCGACGGATGCTCAAGTCCGGCGTCAGGCCGCCAGCGAACTGGCCACCGTCGCCTCCAGCGGCGAGGAGACGCTGCTGATCGAACTGTTCGGGCATCCCGATCCGCTCGTGCGGGAATTGAGCTTGAAGGCCCTGCAAGTCGTGGGCGGTCCGCGAGCCAATGCCGAGCTGGCCCGGCTGCTCACGGACCCCGACCCGAACGTCCGCGCGGCGGTCCTCAAGCAGTTGGCGGAGAAGCCCGGTTCGATCTCCGTTAAACAAATCGCCGACTACATCGCCGCCGAGCAGGACCAGGACTTGGTGGTGCATGCGATTCGCCTCTTGCGAGAGATGAAGCGCAAAGATGCGGTGGAATGTTTGACACACCTGTTCGACCATGCTGCGTGGCAGGTCCGGGCCGAAGCGGTCGAAGCGGTCGGGGCCATTGTTTCTGATCGTCAAGTCCAACAGAATTCCCCGGCATCGCTCGGCTCGAATCGGATCACAACCGCAGTCATCGCCGATGCGTATGTCGACATCCTCGGCGCTCTCCGGGATGCCGATGGCTTCGTCGTGAGCCGGGCCGTCCTGGCACTGAAGACAGCGGACTTGCCGATCGCGGTCCAGCCCCTGACGAAGACGGCGGAACAGCACCCGGAGTTGGCCAAGTCGGTGGCTGACGCACTCATGTCTGGGTCCACGATTCGTGAGTCCGCCACCCCTGTGCTCAAGGCGTGGCTGACTCACAAAGATGCGGCACTGCGAGTGGCGGCGATCGGGGAATTGGGACATTACTCGGAACTGGATGGGGCAAGTCAGATCATTCCCAGGCTGTCCGATGACAATGAGTTGGTGCGGATCGCGGCGGTTGAAGAATTGCAGCGGATCTTTGAAAAGAGCCGACCGACACTCCCCGAGGCAGATCGGACCATCGACGAACCGCAGCCAGTCGCGGAGTCATTCTTGGCCAAGGCGTTCCAAGGGCTGGGCGGACTGTTCGGGAAGGCCCCCGACAAGAAGACAAAACCCGACACCAGCGCTGAAGCCGCCGACCACCATCCCCAGGAGGCGTGGCTCATCGCCTTCCGGGCGGGCAGGGACCGTCCGCAGTGGATGGACCTCGCGAAAGAGCCGCTCCGCACGATGTTGAACTCGGCCTCGGCCGAGGAGCGATTGGGCGGGGGCGTCGCATTGCTTGCGCTGGGTGACGACGAACCGGCACTGCAGGCCCTCCACCGCATTACTGCCGAGGAACCGCACCTCTTGACGATGGTGGCCAAGTCCTTGCGCTGGCTGCCGTGGGAACAGCGGGCTGCGTTCTTTACTCTCCTGCGCATACAAGCGACGGACCCGCACGCGCTTGCCGATCTGTGTTGGGAACTGGTCGAGTTGCCTGATACTCGCGCCAGTACTCTGCTGTGGGAGGTTCTTGCAGGAGAACAGGTCACTGCGGAATTGGCATCATATGTCTATGCAGGTCTGCTGAAAAACCACGGAATGGATCGAGCACGTTACGACAATTTCAGAGAGCCGCTGAAGCCAGTCGGATTCAACACGGAGGCCGTCCAGCAATTGGCCAAGTCCCAGCCGGTGTGGCAGCGCCGGGTCGCGCTGGCGCTGCTGCTGCTGGTCGATGAGTCGGTCGCCAGTGAAGTTGCGAATGCCATCGTGGCCGACGAACAGGCCACGCCCGGCGCTCGGTCCGATGCGTTCTGTGTCGTGCTGCTGACTGGGACACCCCAGGCATCGAATCTATTGGCAGTCGCGGCGATCTTGGATCTGGAATCCCCGCTGCGCCGTCCGGCACTGGCCTATCTGACCTTGGGACCGGCTGGCGTGACATCGCTCGGCCACGGCGAGTTCCCCCTGCAACGACAAGGCGGCTTGCAATACGACAACGTCGAGTCCAAGAAAGCCGCGTTGCCGAAAGAACTCACGGTCGAACATCTCCAGCCGTTCCTGACGAGTCCGGATGACGAGACCGTCGCGCAGGCCGCCTATCTGCTGGCCATGCTGGGAAAATCGGAGGGTCTGGACAAGCTGACCGCAATGTGGCGAAAGGCCCGGCATTTGGCCAATGGACAACAGTGGGAGAGCCTGCTGATTGAAGCCATCGCCGCCAGTGACAACTCGCGGTATGTGCCCGTCCTGGAGGATATCTCTCGAACCATGATTGACAACCATCCGGACAAGGTGCGCGATCTGTATTGGACCATTCGTGCGATGCACGGCCCGGAGATCTTGAAGCTGCGCAAGAAGATTCGAGACGAAGTCGGCATGGACGGACTGCGCTGACCACGACATGGGGACCGGCCCGGCGACACGCGCCCGGGCTCGCGCGTTCTCTCACTCATCACGAAGAGACTTTCACAGGGGAATCACCGATGAAACAACAACTGTTCTGGATGCTGGTATCGTTCTCGGCAGTACTCGTTCCGTCGGCGATCAGTCAGGCTCAATCGCCTTCGGAAGACGGCATTCATGGAACGGGCGAAGTGGTCCTCGAACGCAGCCCCGAATTGCTGCAACTGCATGTCAATGTCCTGGCGAAGGGCCAAGACCTGCCCGATGCACTGAAGAAGCTCAAGACGCGGCGCGCCGAGGTGGAGAAACAATTGGAGACTCTCGGTGCCGTCAAAGAGTCTGTGAAATTTGGGTCTGTCGAATTGAATCTTGCGGAGGATGCTCGACAGCTGCAAATGGAACGGGCGATGCGGCAACGCATGGCGCAGCAACGGGGCCAGAAACCGAAGCCCGGGACAGATGCCAGTGTGAAGCCGGAGCGGGTGATGGTCAGCTTGACGGCGGAGTGGCCACTCCCGACCGGGGAAGCCTCCGAAACCCTGCTCGCGGCGGAGAAACTTCAGAAGGCCATCCGGGCTGCCGAGTTGGGGGCTCTGAAGGATGTGGAAGAGCCCACCCCCGAAGAGGCTGAACTCGCGGAAGAGATGGACGGCCTGGCCCCCGGCTACGATGAAGGCAACGGTCCGAGTCCGGGTCAACCGAGATTTCTCTTTGTGGCCCGGGTCTCCGATGCTGACCGTGACAAGGCTCTGGCCGATGCCTTTCTCGCCGCCAAACAGGAGGCCGTCGCATTGGCGAAGGCTGCCGAACTGGAGTTGGGTCCGCTCCGCAGCCTACGCAAGGACAACGGCAGCGACGCCATCGACGAGTACAACTATCGCTCGCGGTATCAGTCGGCGATGCAGGAACTCATGTCCAGTCGGGCCCGGTCCGGCGAGGTGTTCGGAATGACGCCCGGTCCGGTGAAACTCCGTGTCGTGGTCCATGCGACGTTTTCCGCGAATTGAGCGTTGGGGAGTAGGGGAGACGGGGAGACGGGGAGACGCTCGGGATCGCCGCGTCGCAGAGTCGCAGGTGTCTGCGTCTGGATTGTCGGCGATTTCTCCGAAATCGCCGTCTCAGGGCGATTCGTACGACTCACCCCCAAAATGTTTACTCGCTGCACATATTGACGTGGC
>JAYTFV010000125.1:0-12443 GCA_043734065.1 Planctomycetota bacterium | reverse complement strand
CGGCTCACCTGCTGCGTTCACCCAAGAACGCGGATCGCCTGCTGGCCGCTCTCCGGCGCGCTCAGAAGAGAACAGGAAAGTCACAGACGCCAGCCAGCTTGCGCCGGGAGCTGATCGCGAATGAGTGATCGGGTCTCGGTGTTCCAGTCCGAGTTTCGCGAGGATCTGCGATTCTGGGTCGAGACAAATCGCAAGGTCGCGCTAAAAGCGTTCGATCTGATCGAGGCCATTCTTCGCGACCCATTCGAGGGCATCGGCAAGCCCGAACCGCTCAAATATCTCGGAGCGAACGTCTGGTCGCGGCGTCTCACGCAGGAACACCGACTGGTCTATCTGGTGGGCCAAGACCGGATCGATTTCTTGCAGGCGAGATATCACTACTGACCACCAGACCCCGTGGGTTCATTTGCACGGAGGATTGTCACAAGGGGATCAGAAGATGAGAGATCAAAGAGAGTTCACCAACTCTCAATCTAGCCTGACCCGGCGCGAACTACTCCACTCCTTCGGCGGCGGATTTTCGGGCGTGGCGCTAGCGAGCTTGCTGAACCGGGACGGGCTCTTTGCGGACGAAGCGGTGAAGCCGCTTCGTCCTGGCCAATCGCACTTCAAGCCGCGCGCCAAAGCGGTCATCCAGCTCTTCATGGGCGGAGCGGCGAGTGCGGTCGATCTGTTCGACTTCAAGCCCGATCTCATCAAGTATGACGGGAAGCCCTCCGACTTTGGCGAGGCGGTCGAGGCCTTTCAGAATGGGCTCGGCCCGTGGATGAGGCCGCAGTGGGAGTTCCAGCCGTACGGCGATTGCGGTAAGCCGCTGAGCGAGGTTGTCTCGGCACTCGGCAGCTGTGTTGATGATATGGCGTTCGTGCATAACGTGGTCGGCAAGACGGGGGTGCATAGTCAGGCGACGTACTTGCAAGCGACCGGGTTTCAGAACCCCGGTTTCCCCGGCATGGGATGCTGGGTCAGCTATGGGCTGGGGAGCGAGAACGAGAACCTGCCGGCGTTTGTGGTGCTGCCGGATCATCGCGGATTCGCGTCGAACGGGACGAAGAATTGGGACGCTGCGTTCCTGCCGGGGCAGCATGCGGGGGTGACGGTCTTCCCCGGTCGGAACCCGCCGATTCATGATCTGTTCCCCGACTCGCGCGTGCCCGCGATCTCGGCTTCTCGTGATGAGGCGGCCCGACGCGTCCTCGCCCAACTCAACGCCGAGTCACTCCAAGCCACTCCCGGCGATGCCCGCTTAGAAGCCCGCATCCACAGCTATGAACTCGCCGCTCGCATGCAACTCGCTGCTCCCGAGGCTCTCGACATTGGGGGCGAGCCGGAACACATCCTCAAGATGTACGGACTCGATGCGGTCCCGGCTGCGTTTCCGACGGAGATCAATGATCTGGAGGAGACGGTCCACTTCGGGCGGAAGTGCCTAGTGGCGAGAAGACTAATCGAGCGCGGGGTCCGGTTCGTGCAGATCTGGTCAGGGAATGACAACGGGTTTCCGAGACGGAACTGGGACTCACACGAAGACATCCGCCGAGACCACGGTCCACTGGCGACCGGAATGGCGCGGGGAGCCAGCGCCCTGATCCGCGACCTCAAGCAGCGCGGGCTGCTGGATGACACGATCGTCTTCTGGACCACCGAGTTTGGCCGCATGCCGTCCTCGCAAGGCGGCAAAGGCCGCGACCACAACCCCTACTGCTTCACGAATTGGCTGTGCGGCGGCGGCATCAAGGGCGGCACCACCCACGGCGCAAGCGACCAATGGGGCTACAAACCCCTCGACCGCCTGCACCCCACCCAAGTCTACGACATCCACGCCACGATCCTGCACCAACTCGGGTTAGACCACACCCGTCTCACCATGAAGAGCCACGGGATTGACCGCCGGTTGACCGATGTGCATGGGGCGGTGATTGAGGAGTTGGTGGGGTGAGGGAGGCCAAGAATGATGCGGTTCTTTACAGATGAAAAATGTGAAACAGGAGTTGCACATGCAGAGTACGAGAAGTATTGGCATGAACATCGCGACCTGCTTACTGATGATTTACTCCGAATCAACGGAGGCATGCTTCCCGAGAGATGTTTTCCCGATCATCGAGCGGCGATCTATCTCCACGATGCAAGGATCAAAGAGTTTCTTCGGGATTCGCAGGACGTAAGAATCTTGCTGTACGGCGATCACTTTGGAGACCTTCGGATCATCCGTATGCACTACTCTGGTGTCGTCGAATGTGAAGGAGTCACCTCTGCCAATCTCTCGAACAATATGTACAGTGATCTCATGTGCCACGAGACGACGATCGACAAGGATGGTGTCTTCAATCATCAGATGCTTTTTGCATCAGGTGACATCCTGATGATTCGATTTCGACTGTTTGCAGTGGAGGTATCTGATGATGAAAAGCCTCTTTACGACAGTCGTCGGTAGGAAACTTCAGTCGCCTTTTTCTCCGAAAAAGGGCGGTGTGCTTTCATGGAGTGAAAGACGACGGAGGGTTGTTTGGACCTCTTTGGCTTGGGCAACGCGGCGTCCTTTTTCGGAGAAAAAGGCGACAATTAATCAGCGTATCTTCGGTAGAGGAATTCGCCGGGGCGGAGGTTTGCTTTGCGGGGGTTGTCGGCGATGTATTGCCGTAGGTAGTCGTACTGCTCCAGGCTTCGCACCAGGTGGTCGAACGGTTCCTGTTGCCAGAACTTGCCGGTCTGCCCGGTGGCCAGATTGATTTGACGAGCTGTGTATCGCAGCCAGGAGGCACACTGGTCTTTCAGGCCGCTCTCCGAGCCGAAGGCGACGAGCAGATGGACATGGTTCGGCATGACAACAAAGTCGCCCATGCGATATCGATCTCCGTCAAACTTCAGTAGCGAGTCACTCACGATCTCGGCCAGCGCGGGCTGACGCAGGAGGCACGCACCTTGGCAGGTGTCGAGGAACTCCTCGCGGCAGCGCTGGAACTGTCGTTGGAACTCCGCTCGCTCCTTGTCCGGGAGAGTGGGGACGACATCGGACCAGTGGCCCGAATTGGGATAGCTGTGAGTGCGAAGCCACTCTTGTTTTTCGCGTTCCCAGCGCTGAATGACCTCTCGCGGGATAGAGTCTTCTGTCCGAAACGTGATGAAGACCACCGCCCCAGCTTGTGACCAATGAGGTCGGCAATGCTCGTGGATGTGGAACTCCGCCTTCGGGTCGAATATCTCGCCGAGCATGGGGGGATCCTGTGTCGCCTTTTTCTCCGAAAAAGGACGTTCTTTCACGCAGTGAAAGACGACCTGATCGGTGCGTGTGACGGTTGGTTCGAGTGTATCTCTTCGCCTTTTGCTTCGCAAAAGGGCGTCCTTTTTCGGAGAAAAAGGCGACAATCAGCTGGACTTTCGGATCGGGTGACACGCCGTGACTCACACAAGCGGGTCGGCGGACCGATACTCAATTGTTGTCGAGTTTGCGACAACTTGTCTGGAGTTAGGGTTTCGGATCAGCTAGCATGGATGCGAATCCCACGGAAAAACAGTGTGGGATTCGGCTGGATGAAGTGGAATCCCAGAACGACCGACGGACTCGGTCGGCTGGTTGAGAAACTCTCGCTTGAGTCGTCGAATTGAACAGGGGCGTTGTCGCATGCACGATCTCCACTTGAACCGGCGGCAAGCCCTCGTTGCGAGCGCCTTAGGGACGCTGAGTCTGGGCATGCCGGGCGTTGTGATGGGCAGCGACGCGATCGACGCTTCGGGAAAAGCGGTCGCTTCGAACAAGTCCTGCATCTTCATCCTGCTCTGTGGGGGACCGAGTCATGTCGATACTTGGGATATGAAACCCGATGCACCATTGGATTATCGCGGACCGTACGTCCCCATCGCGACCAAGGTGCCGGGCATGTACATCAACGAGATGCACACCGAACTGGCCAAGTTGACGGACCACTTCACGCTCATCAATTCCATGTCGCATCCGGGGGCGATCAGCAATCACTTTGATGCGATGCATAATCTTCTCAGTGGCCAATCGGAGAAGCGTGTTCAGGAGGGGGTGCCGGACGGTCAACCCTATCTGGGCTCCTACGTGGCCAAGCACAAACCCAGCCAACGCAACATCGTTTCCAATGCGTGGCTCATCAAATGTGTGGGCCCACCCGTCTTCTGTGCGCCGAACGTGGGCATCGGCGGATACCTCGGCTCGGCGTATGCGCCGTTATTTATCGGCTCGGCGGACAACCATCCGGCAATGGACAACTTCAAACCGCCGGAGATTTACAACACCTTCGACGAGGTGCGATTCGACGACCGCAAGTCGCTGCTCGGTCATCTGGAATCTGGCAAGCTGGATCGGGATCAGCGGGTCAAAGACTGGTCCGATCTGCGTGAGAAGACTTACGACGGCATGACACGAGCCGAAGGACGCATGGCATTTGATCTGCACCGCGAACCGGTCCAGGTCCGCCAGCGCTATGGGATGCATCCGCTCGGACAGAATTTGTTGCTCGCCCGGCGCATGGTGGAATCCGGCGTTCGCTTTGTCACCGTCAACGGTTGGACCGGACAGGCGGAACATGACAACGCCGGCCCGCCGAGCAGCAGCTGGGATATGCACGGCGGTAACATGGGCATGGGGAACGCCTTTGGCAACGGCTCCTATGGCATGGGATTCTGCTTGCCTCGTCTGGATCAGGCGCTGTCCGCGCTGCTTTCCGACCTGAAAGACAGCGGTCTGCTGAAAGACACGCTGGTCGTCGTGACGGGCGAGTTTGGCCGCACGCCGTTCGTTCTCAAGCAGGATCCTCCGGGACGCCAACACTGGCCCAAATGTTTCTCCTCGATCATGGCCGGAGCCGGGATCGCCGGGGGCAAGGTGTACGGCAAAACCAATAAGCTCGGCGAGTATCCCACCAGCAACCCCGTTCTCCCCGAGGACTTTGCCGCGACCATTTATCACGCCCTCGACATTCCGGTCAACAATCCCCAGGACGCCAGCGGCCTCTCTCGGACGTTGACCACGGGCCATCCGATCATGGATTTGTTTGGGTAACGGTCGACCGGGAACATCAAACCGGCGGGGTGACCCCGCCGGAGAAATCGGCGACATACGGCCTGTGCGATCGGCAGGCAAGACGTTCATTCCACTCCGCGACGGGGTTCGATGATCGTTTCATACTCCTCGGCCAATTGATAGCGGCGGGCCTTTTTTGACGGGTTGGCTAGGACCAGGAAATTCTCTCCGAGCCAGCGTTTACAGAGGGCCGCAGCGGAGCGGGATGCGATTTGAAAGAACTCCGCGATGTCGCGAGCAGAGACCGTTTCCGTGTTCAAGAACAGCGACAACGCCATTCGCTGCTGAGCCGAGAGCGAGCGGAGTTGAGACGCCTGATCGAGCGTCTGCCTTCGTCCTGCTCGTTCCGCCTGGACACGCACTTTGGAAAAGCTGTCCGCAAGTCCATGGCAGAAGTAGGCCAAAAACGGGGTGATGTCGGCGGTGGCGCGCCCTGTGTAGTAGTTGTGGCTCTTCCCGACCGACAATGCGTTGTAGTAACCGGGCAGGTTCTGAGCGTAGTACTCTTCGAGCGAATAAATGCCGCGCAGGCCGTAACCGCCCCGGTGCAGAATCAGCGTTGTCAGCAGCCGGGACGTGCGACCGTTGCCATCGTAGTATGGATGAATAGTCGCAAACTGATAATGAACCAGGCCAGCGATGAGCGGAATTGGCAACTCATGACGCTCAATCTCCTGGGCGATCCAGGTGACCAACTCGACCATGAGTTGCGGGACTTCCGGAGCTTCGGGCGGCAGGTAGATGATCCGTCCGCTTCTGCCATCGCGAATGACGTTTTGACCGTCCCGATACGCCGTCGGCTGCTTCTTCCCGGACATCACCAATCCGTGAATCGTGCGGATCGACCGATCGGTTAGCGGCTTCGATACGCTCACCAGACTCTCGACATATTCGACGGCCCGGAAGTAGTTTCGCACCTCGAGTTCATCGCGTTCGCGACCGGGAAACTGTCCGCCACCCGCCAGCACCTGTTCGACCTGAGCAGGCGAGAGTCGGTTCCCCTCAATCTGAGTCGAATAGTGCGTCGACAGCAGCCGAGCGGTCTTCCGTAACGAATCCAGCATCACCACTGTCAATGGGAATTGCTCCACCGCTTGCCGGCAGGCTTCAACCTCCATCAGCGCCTTGGCAATCCCGGGAGTGATTTGGAACTTCGGTTGAAACATGATCTTGGCGACACTACCCGATGGAATGTGGAGCGTCAATAAAGTGCGATGAAAGTGTCATTATTCTACAGGCCGAGTGGGTCGAGTCTGTGCCTTCGACCACCCGTAACCCGCATCGAATTCGATAGCCCCTGAGAGTGCCAACCCGTTTGAGTCGGGCGTCCTTTTTCGGAGAAAAAGGCGACACTACCAGTGCTCAATCGGCCCGTTCGGCACCTTGATCAGGGCGGTCGGGACGGAGGATTCGCGCTCGCCGTGGCGGGCGGCGATTTGGGTGGTGATGGATTCGAACTCGTCGACCGATTCGAACCGGCGCAGGCGGTCTTCCAGATCCTCCGGCACTCCCAGCCGCGCCCCGTACCAAGCGGCGAACTTGCGGAACAGGATGCAGCTGTGGTCGGCGTGTTGGGCGAACATCAGGTGGAAGTGTTGGCGGAGGAACTGGATCTGTTCGTCGGTGGTGGGGGTGAACTCGGAGTCCTCGCCGCGTGAGGCGCGTTCGATGCGGCGGAATATCCAGGGGTCGAGTAAGGCTCCACGACCGATCGCCACGGCGTGACAGCCGGTCACTCGCCGCATGTGGAGGGCCTCTCGGGCGGTGCGCACATCGCCGTTGCCGATGATCGGGATGCGGTCGACGGCCTCGACGACGGCGCGAATCCCGTCGTGGCTGACTGACCCGTGGAACCCCTGGGCCCGCGTGCGGCCGTGGATCGTGATGGCCGCCACGCCGAGTTTCTCGAACTCGCGAGCCAGGGCGGGGGCTGTGAGTTGAGAAGAGTCCCAGCCGAGGCGCATCTTGACCGTCACCGGGATCGAGACGGCGTTGACGATCTGTTCGACCAGCCCGCAGGCCCCATCCGGGTCGCACATCAGCTTGGCCCCGCCGCCCTGGCCGTTGATGTGGGCCATCGGGCAGCCCATGTTGAGGTCGACCCCCTGATAGCCTTGCTGCTCCAGCCAGCGGGCCGCCTTGGCGAGGTCGCTGGCCTTCCCGCCGAAAATCTGGATCGAGAGTGGTGTGTCGTGGCTGTCGGTGGCGATCAGCTCCAGCGAGCGGGGCCGCCGCGTGAGCAGCATCGTGGCATGCACCAGATCGGTCGTCGCCAGCCCGAGTCCGCCTTGCTCTCGAATGACCCGCCGAAATGCGAGGTGCGTGTACCCGGCCAGTGGAGCCAGGAAATATCGCGACGGCATCACGCGCGGGCCGATCGAGAGCGGCGACTCATCGACGGTCCAGTCGAGGGGCAGAGCGGGGGCGAGAGAGGCGGTCAGTGACATGCAGGCATTCTACGGACCGATGCACTGGCCGCGAAGGACACTGGGCACGGCGACCGCTCTGCTTCGACGACTTCGCGTCGCGGCTCAACGGGGGAGTGTTCGGTGGAAGAACGTCGCCGGGATTCATGCTTGCACGGTTGACCGCTTCCGGTTCCCGAGGACAATCCAGCTTGTGTGAATCATGCAATGCTTTTGGGAGAATTCGGGATGTCGACATCCGTTGTGGAAGAAGTTCTGGCTGCCAGCCGCAAGTTGCTCTCGTGCATCGATGCGGGGAACTGGGGCGAGTATGTGAAGCTGTGCGATGAGTCGATTACCTGCTTCGAGCCGGAGGCGCTCGGGCACTTGGTGTCGGGACTGCCGTTTCACGAGTTCTACTTCAAGCTGCCGGCGAGTAATTCACCGCGTCAGTCGACGATGGCCTCGCCGCAGGTGCGGGTGTTGAGCGAGACCTCGGCACTGGTGACGTACGTGCGGGTGGTGCAGAAGCTCGATAGTCAGGGATCGCCGGTTTCGGTCGCGGGGATGGAGACTCGCGTGTGGCAGCAGGTTGAGGGGACGTGGCTGCATGTGCATTTCCATCGGACGCCGTGTTAGGGGGAGTGGTGAGTGGTGAGTGGGGTCAGCCATCAGCCATCAGCCATCAGCCAGAGGTGGTCCGGGTGGGCGCGGCTCGGTGGGGCATGTAATTGACGTGCATGTGCAGAGGGGCTGCCCGACCTCCGAATTATCCCTTCGGGATGGGGGGCTGGCACACTGCAAAAGGTCTCGCGGAGCGACATCGCCTACGTTGTTACACTGATCTTGGCGGAGAACTCCATGCTCATCCCCACCCGTCGAGGCTTCCTGACTCGCATGGCTGCACTCGGTTTGGGGGCCAGCGGGCTGGGTCGAGCGGGCCTGTTCGCTGCCGATACTCCCAACCTCATCACTTCCGAAACCAAGGTCGCGATCCAGGCCGGGCTCAAATGGCTTAAGGAGCAGCAGCACAAAGATGGCTCGTTCGGCAGCGTGGCCCGTTACCAGGGGAACGTCGGGATCGCGGGGCTGGTGGGGCTGGCGTTTCTCTCGTCGGGCAGCACGCCGGGGCGGGGGCCGTATGGGGCGGCTCTGACCCGCGTGATCGACTTTCTGATCGCGTGCAGTACCCCCACCGGTTATATCGTCGAGCCAAATACCGAGGTCGAAAGCCCGATGTACGGTCACGGATTCGCGACGATGTTTCTGGCCGAGGCCCTGGGCATGTCCGAGCGGGACGACCTCTCCAAAGTCGTCCGCAAGGCTGTGGCCCTGATCCTTCAGACACAAAACGACGAAGGCGGCTGGCGGTATTTCCCGACACCCAAGGAGGCCGATGTCTCCGTCACGGTGTGCCAACTGATGGCCCTGCGCGCGGCTCGCAACACCGGGATCTCGGTCCCGAAAGAGACGATCGATCGGGGCGTGAAGTACATCGAGAAGTGCCAGAACCCCGACGGCGGGTTTCGCTACCGCATCTTCGACTCGCAGGAGAGCCGGTTCGCCCGCTCGGCGGCAGCGGTGACGGCGCTGTATACCTCGGGCGTTCATGAGGGGCCGGTGCTCGACAAGGGGCGGGCCTACCTGCGGCAGTTCCTTCCCGGTATACGCGGCATCCACGAGAACGACTTCTACTTCTATGGACACTACTACGCGGTCCAAGCGGCGTGGCATGCGGGCGGCGACTTCTGGAACAGTTGGTTCCCCGCCATTCGCACGGAACTCTTGAGATCTCAATCCAACGACGGCAGTTGGTTCGACGCCTGGTTCGGGAGCGAGTTCAGCACGGCGATGGCGCTGATCGTGTTGCAGACGCCGAATCATCTATTGCCGATTTTCGATCGGTAGTGACCGCGGCGCGGAACCGGTGCCCACGGACGGACCCCTGGGCCCGTCCCACGGAATCTGACCGACGAATCGTTATCGTCGTTACGTGAAACACAATTGCACGGACTATTCCTTATCCCCCGTATGAACGGTCGAGTCCCTTGCGACCGTTCCAGCCGGACTGCCTGCGGATTCCCGGCCCGGATTCTGAAGATTCGCTGAAGAGTGGGACTTGAATCGGCGGTCGTTTCCGGGCATTGTGGCCTAAGTTCAAGGAAGTGATGCGTGTGTGCCACATACGCCATGACTTCTTGAGGATTTTCCTCAACACCGTCGCGGTTGTTCGACAGCGTCTGTATCGTGCCGTCAGAAACTCGACCTCCGTCGATGCACTTCTGATCCCACACCCAGGCGTCTTCCCCGAACAGCCCGTCCCGAGGGGGCTCGCAGGACAACGACGGTGCCATTGGGCGAGGGGACGACGATGAAGCGATTCAAGACATCTCTCGGACTCTGGCTGATCACAGTCACAGTCCTGGTTCAGACATCGTGGGCACTCGATCTTCCGGTCCCCAGCCGGGATCCGGAAACGGTCGTCGTGACCGGGAGGCGCATGGAGCAGGAGCGTCACTGGAACGCCGCCATCGATCTCTATAAGGGGGCTCTCAAGAAGTGGCCCGATAACGCCAACCTGAGCTACGGTCTGCGTCGCTCGCAGTACCAGTTCGCGATCGAACGTCGCTATGACGACGTGTCGTTCCGCGAGTCGCTCAAGACCCAGCCGCTGGAGAACGGCTTGCAACTGTTCTCGTCGGTGCATCAGATGATTCAGGCGCACTACGTGGAGACGATGGACACGACCTCGATCGTGGCCCACGGGACGGAGAGTCTGTGGCTGGCCCTGGAGAACGAGAAGTTCCTGGAGAACAACCTGTTCGGGGCCGACCCGGACCGCTTGAAGTCGCTTCGCAATGAGCTGCACTCCCGGTACTGGAACAAGCCCGTGCGGGGCCAGTACGAGGCCACGAACCTGATCCGCGAGATCTGTCAGTTGTCGCATGACGCCGTCGGTCTCGAACCGGGACCGGTCTGCATGGAGTACGTGTTCGGGGCCTGCAACTGTCTCGACGACTACAGCAACGTGATGACGCCGGGGCGGCTGCGGGATCTGTTCAACAACATTGATGGGCAGTTTGTCGGTGTCGGGATTGTGATGGAAGCCGACCTGGGCCAGGGGATGAAACTCCGCCAGGTGCTGCCGGAAAGCCCGGCTTCGGAAGGCGGCCTCAAGTCGGGCGATCTGATGGTCGGCATCGACCAGCATGACTGCCGCGTGATGACCACTGACGAGGCCGCGAATCTCGTGACGGGACAGCCGGGGTCGCAGGTGACACTGACCGTCATCCGCCCGAAGGTGGGCCAGGTCATTGCCAAATGCACGCGCCGCGAGGTCATCGTTCGCAGCATCCCTCTGGCCAAGATCGTCGATTCTTCGAATGGCATCGGCTACATCCAACTGACCGGCTTCCAGAAGAGTACCGTGCTGGAACTCGACATGGCTCTGAACAAGCTCAAGCAGCAGGGGATGCAGTCGCTGATTCTCGATGTGCGTCAGAATCCGGGCGGACTGTTGACCACGGCGGTCGACCTGCTCGATCGATTCATTGCGGACGGGGTGCTGGTCTCGACACGGGGCCGGGAACCGAACCAGAATCAGACCCACACCGCCCACGCTCCGGGCACCTGGAACCTGCCGATCGTGTTGCTGATCGATGAGAACAGTGCCAGTGCCAGCGAGATCGTGGCCGGGGCCTTCCGCGATCATCACCGGGCCAAAATCGTGGGCCGCAAGTCGTACGGCAAGTGGTCGGTGCAGAGCATCTACGACAACGACCTGGGCTACGGCTGCGGGATTCGGATGACGACGGCCAAGTTCTACTCCCCGAATGGAGACACGCTGGGTAAGATCGGCGTGAAGCCGGACATCGAAATTCCGGCGGAGCAGGCGGCTCCGCACATCATTGGCGAGGTCGACCCGGTCGTGGACGCCGACGTTCGCACAGCCATCGAGCAACTCAAAAAGGTCGAGTACACCCAGCGATGAGCGAGAAGTCCCCGTCCTTCGACACGATCTGGCTGCGCGAGGGACAGGGGCTGCCGCCGACCGTGAAATGGTCGTTTCGCGGGGATGGAGCCATCGTCTCGCTGGCGATGTCTCGCGAGTCGGGCGATGTGTTCGTGTGCGACGCCTCCTCGACGTTGTACCGGCTGACTCGCAGCGGCAAGATCGCCGCCGTGACTCATCCGAAGGTTCCCTACACCCAATTGGTGTGGAGCGAGGACGGTCAATGGGGCTACGGGGTGGCCGACGACCGAATGCTGGTGCGGATGGACCGCAATCTGCAAATCGATTGGGAATACGAGACGCACGACGACATTTTGTGTCTGGCGGCGGCTCCATTCGGGAATCACGTGGCGGTCTCGCACATCGATGCGTCGAACATGATCCTCAATGAGCGGAAGCGGAAGATCGCCCGCTTCGAGACGGTGCGGCCCCTGCACTTCATTCAATTCTGCGGGGCCGAGCCGGTCCTGTTTGGCTCTGCTGAGAACGGGTTGCTGTGCTGCCACAACCTCGTTGGGGCCCAACTGTGGCAGGAGCGGGTCTGGTCGAATGTGGGCTCGATGAGCGTGACCGGAGCGGGGGACATTATTTACCTGGCGAACTTCAGCCACGGGGTGCAGGCGTTCGATGGGGACGGCGTGAGCCTGGGGGCGTACGTGCTGGAAGGGACGGTCGATCGCGTCGCGGCCAGTTACGAGCCGTACCGCTTGATCGCCACGACGATCGAGCAATTTGTGTACTGGCTCGACTCGGATGGCGATCTGATCTGGGCCAGCGGAGCCCCGGCAGCGGTCGTCGACACGGCGTGCGACCCGCTGGGGGAGTGGGCGCTGATCGCCTTTCAGACGGGCGATGTGTTGCGACTGGATTGGGGGGTGTAGTGTGGCACGACGCTCCGCGTCGTGACTCACGACGCGGAGCGTCGTGCGACATTATGGGCGCGGCATGACCTTGAGCAAGAGTTCCACCCGCGTTTTCA
>JAYTFV010000124.1:0-2333 GCA_043734065.1 Planctomycetota bacterium | reverse complement strand
CTCGAATACTTCCGAGGACGACCCATCCCACCCAGCTCCCTTCTCCCGGAAACCAATCATCCAGGAAATCAAGCCGGCGTCAGACCCGGGACAGACCAGGTCTCTCTGATGAGGACAAGAAACGGGTCGGCGTCATGACGCTTCATCGCATGGCCCGCAGCATCGTCGAGCAAGCACATGGAACCCACGACGTCCCGCTGGACCAGCACTGCCTCGTCATTACCCCGCATTGGGAAGAGATGGTCTGGCAGGACTGCATCTCGCTTTGCGACGGCCTTGAGCCGAGTGACTTTCCGTGGTCAGAGCTGTTGCCTCACCTCTACGACGGGGTTCCGCCGTCAGACGGAGGCTGGGGCACTCTTCGCAGCCAACAGGTCCGCCTGGAGCAGTTCTATAACGCGCTGACCTTCACAGATCTGATCCTCTTCGCCACCCAAGCTCTGACAGAGACCCCAGACCTCGTCGCCGAAACACTGTTCATCATCGACGAGTTCCAAGACTTCAACCTTGCCGAAGAGGCACTGATCCGCACCCTGACGACGCAGTCGCCGGCCGTTCTACTCGCCGGAGACGACGACCAGGTGCTCTACGACAAGCTGCGTCTCGCTCATCCCGACATCATTCGCCGCTACTACAAGGACACAGACTTCGCGAACGCGATGCTGCCGTTCTGTAGCCGCTGTAGCTCTCACATCTGCGGGGCGGCTGAGGCCTTCTTAGCAGCCACCAGACC
The DNA here is from genome assembly GCA_043734065.1 of Planctomycetota bacterium. Taxonomy (GTDB): domain Bacteria; phylum Planctomycetota; class Planctomycetia; order Planctomycetales; family Planctomycetaceae; genus TH-plancto1. Next base: position 1,600 of record JAYTFV010000124.1, on the reverse strand, counting down.
GGCCGAATCAATCGCGAAAGTGTTCTTGCCGTTGAAGGTCGATGAAGGGTCTGCGCTGGTAAACGTCGTCGCGAGTACCAGTCCGAAGACGGGCGTTTCGTACATCGAAAAGTTCTTGAACGAGCATGACCCTGCGATCAGGCTGCGCCATACGGCTCTCGCAGCTGGAACTGAGAAGGATCCGTATCTACTGATTCTGACCCCTGCCCGGAAGATGAGCTTCCTCAACGTAGATGGGGCTCGAGACAGGTTTCAGGAACTTGTTCGAGAGCATTCACCAGAGGATGAGGAGCTGGGCGCTGACTATTGGATGTTGCGCGACTGCTACTACGCTGGTGCTCGCCCGTCTCCAAACTTCAACCTCCGCAAGGTACTGAGCCACCAGGGCGTCGATCAAGAGACTGTTGCGGCGTTGCTCCGCGAAGCCATGGCGGGCGACAAAGCCCTTGCTGATCTTGGGCACGAGACGATCCGCTCGTCCCTCGAACGGTGCGAAGCCGTACGCGCGGTCTTCGACGGCGAGGGTGACGCTGCTCAAAAGGCGCAGGCCGTTGTCGCCCTTGGCCTATCGGGCGACGCGGAGACACTTACTCGCAGCCTCCAGCGACTCCCGATCGGGACGGCAACCGAGTCAGACAGCGATGATGGCTACATAGGCCAGAGTGCAGTATCTGGCGCGATCACCGTGACGACTATTGTCGGCGCAAAGGGCTTGTCGGCCGACCATGTAATCGTGCTCGGCTGTGACAACGTCAACCTGGAGCACATTTCACGCTGCGCCTTCTTCGTGGCGCTAACACGGGCTCGGAAGTCCTTGACGCTTCTGGCATGCGTCGGTGGGGGTGGAGCTGAATCGCTCCATGAGTTCGTGCTCAAGCTCCCAGCCGAACACACACAGGCCCTGTGGGTGAAGGCCGATGGCCCCTCGAATATGGACTCCATCGACGCGCTACGGGAACACCTCGGAAAATTGGCCTACGCCAAAGCGAAATCCGCGAGTACCAGGAGCTAGGTTTCCGTCAACAAAGATGCTGATGGCTCGGTCCGTGCTTCGCCAACCGTTGGCCAGAGCTGGTTCACGTCGAGGGCTTGGTGGAGTCGGTAGTGCCCCCAGTCACCTCGTTCAAAGAGTGGCTTCTCTCCGCGGGAGCGGTTGTTCAGGAAGTCTCGGATGTACTGATGGGCCACTGGTCCATCCAGCTGCTTTCCTACACGCTCGTAGATCTCAGCCACCCTTAGGTACCCGTTCTCCTGGGCCAGAACTGCGATCATCGCGTCCCGAACATCCCCGAGACGACGTTTCTTCACAATCGGTTTGCCCGCACGGCTAACGACCCGGCCGGGCGGTGGCAACGGCAGGGAAAACAGGGCCTGGAGGCTTTGGGAGAGGTTTGAAAGCTGCCCGGTTAGGTCCACCATAAGTGGCAGGTACGAACCCCCGACCTTGGCGTGCGGGTCGGGGGTTTTCGCCTTTCCCGGTTGTTTTGCGGCTGTAAGGGGAGCTGTGGCCGCGGTGCGCGCCCGCCTTCCGTCCTTGTTGCCGCTCGCGGGGAGGGCTTTGACGAGTGGGGCGAGTTGGGCGAACGGCGGGTTGAGGGTG
>JAYTFV010000123.1:0-5197 GCA_043734065.1 Planctomycetota bacterium | reverse complement strand
TTTCCATCACGGGTCGGACCGCGCCATTGTGGCCAGGTAGCGGACTGATCCTCAGCCTGGACAGCGCTCCCGATCGCGCCAGCCATGGCCACCAGCAGTCCCCAGAATTCGCGTCTGTTCATGGATCGGTCCTCAGACTTTCTTCGATGGCTTACGAGTCTTGGCGGGTGCAGGCACAGTCTGTGGCAGCACTGTCCTGGCGAATGCTTCTAGGTGTCCCATCGTGTCACAAAACGCGGAGTACCTGAGCTGGGTCCGAATCTCAGTCGTCAAGGCTCGGCCTCCCACCACGACTGCGACCTTGGACTTCGCTGACACCGCGAACAGTCGGTTGAATCCGGCAATGAACTCTCCTTCGTCCGAGATGTGCGAGACACTGAGCCACAACAGTCCTGGCTTCATCGCCTTCACCGCAGCTTCCATCGAACCCAACGGGATCGACAATCCCAGCAGCCTCGCATCCCATCCCACCGAACGCAGCACGATTTCGGCCATCGTCGTGGGGAGCAAGTATTGATCCCCTTCCATCGTGGCACCAATCGCCAATCGGCCAGAGTTTGTGGGAACCTGTTTTGATCGCAGATCGTCCAGAATTCGGACGGAAATCTGGCACGCCTCGCGTTCCTGATAGACCTCAGCGCTGTGGCACTCCCACCGCTCGCCGATCACTCGAAAGGCGGGGGCGACCACTTCATCGAAAATCTGGCTCACGGGATGCCCGGCCACAAACAGGTCGAGCACGATTGCCCGACTGGCTGCTTCGCAACCCGACAACAGTGACTCCGTCAGCCGATCAGCACACTCTTCGATCCGCCGGGATTTACGGTCATTCGTACTGGTGAGCGAGAGCAGCTCAGGCTCGACCACGGTGTGGTTCTGCTCGCGGACGAATCGTAATGCCTCCTGAATTGAGATGCGGCGATGACCTCCTGCCGTCTTGACTGTGGCCAGCAAGCCTTGGTCGCACCACCGCTTCAGGGACGATTCGCTGGCTCCAATCGCAGTTGCGACCTGCTTCGGCGAGAGCAGCGATGACATGTTCACTCCCCAGAGAGGCTGAATTCCGATCCTCATTTCGTCTTCATAGTGTAGCAGCCGGGGCAGAGGCGAAAAGCCACGAAACGTCCATATCGTCCACTTTATTCGAATTCTTCTATTTTTGTGGTTGATATTCCCCTCGCCCCTCGGTTCAATATGAACGATGTGAACGTATTCCAGAGGCCCATCATGACGACCACCAATCGCCCCCGTCCGCTGACATCCGCAGTCCAGTTGCTCCGCAGTCGCGCTCAGTCGCTACTGATTCGAGAGATCTCATTCATAGACCACCCGTCATTGCGACGATCAGCACTCGAATATCTGTTGACGTGTGAGTTCCCCATTCACACCAAAGAGGCTCCGTCTTCGGGGCTGCCCACCTATCTTACTCCACTCTTTCGCAAGCCGCTGCTGACGCGATCCGGGGAGACCCATCTGTTCCGGCTCATGAACTACTGTCGGTATCGAGCCAACATGTTGCGATCACAACTCGATCCTCAGAAGCCAAAACGCCGACTTGTGGAGGAGATCGAGACTCTGCTGGCTCGGGCCGAAGAATCGCGGCGAACCATCACGGAATCGAACTTGCGGCTGGTGGCCTCGATTGCTCGGAATCTGGTGACGCGGTCACTGGATTTTGAGGAACTTCTCAGCGAAGGGAACCTGATCCTGCTGGGGGCGATCGACAAATTCGACTTCTCCCGAGGCTTCCGCTTCAGCACCTACGCCACCCATGCGATTCAGCGTCATCTGTACCGCGTTGTCCATCGGACACATCGCCGGAACTCACGGGAGTCGTCAACCGACGATCTGCTGCTGGCAAGCTCGGTCGCTGCCCCGCCCGTAGAGGCCGATTTCAGCGAGGAGTTTCCGGATGAGCTGCGAGCAAGAATGCTCTACGAAGTCCGCAAGGGGCTCGATTCACGGGAACGCCGGATCCTGCAGGCCCGCTTCGGACTCAATTCTTCCGAATCGATCTCGACGTTTCAGGAGATCGCCGGCATCATGGGCTTGAGCAAGGAGCGCATCCGCCAACTTCAGCTACGCGCGATCGACAAACTGCGAGAGCTCCTCGGGGTCGAACTCGATCAGCCAATTGGCAGTGAGCGTCGAAGTGTCGGGAATGAGTCCAACGATCCTGGCGTCCCCTGATCTCGCTTGATCCAATCGAACTGGAACTGCAGAACCCATACTCTCTCAGCAATCTCAGTCATTTGCCGCCGGATGTATTTCGAATTCCCTCGAACGAAATCTCCTCCACTGGCGGAACCACCGAGAATCATTTTTGGAGGCAGATTGAATGTCCCACCCCAACCCATCTTCAAGCCCCTCGACTGAGTCAGTGGCTCTGTGGCAGCCTTCAGTCATTCAACAAGTCGCGTGGTTCGTCGGAATCAACAGTCTTTGCTTCGCTGTGGCCGGGCTGGGAGCAGCAGCGACATCCACGTCCGTCAACGGGTGGTATCAGACGCTGGTGAAGCCGAGTTGGAATCCCCCGGACTGGATCTTCGGTCCGGTCTGGACGGCACTCTATCTTCTCATGGGTGTCTCGGCATGGCTTGTGTGGCGACACCAGGGCTGGCCCGCTGCGAGACCGGCCTTACTCTGGTTTGGCGTTCAGCTATTGCTCAATCTACTGTGGTCGGTGGTGTTCTTCGGCATGCAACGCCCGGGCCTCGCATGCATTGAGATGGTGTTGTTGTGGTTCTCAATAGTCGCGACCTGTCGAACTTTTCGAGCCCGCTCTTCCAACGCCGCAATACTGCTGGTTCCGTATCTGGCCTGGACATCATTCGCCGCTGTCTTGAATTTCGCCATTTGGAGAATGAACTCATGACCTCCCTGCAAGCGGATGACTGACTCCAACCGTGTTGATGTTCCGGTGGTCCGGTTTGCCATCGGTTTCAAGGTGAGTGACACAGGGATTCAAGATGCAAAGCTGGAAACTGTTCGCGATCGTGGCACCCATTTGCCTGCTCATCGACTTGCTCTGGCTGGGCATTGTGGCGAAGAACTTCTACAGCCAAGAACTGGGTGAGCTCGCGCGCCGACAAGGAGCGTCTCTCGCCCCACGTTGGGGAGCGGCCCTGCTCGTGTATCTGCTGATACCCGGTGGCATTGTTCTGTTTGTGCGGCCGCTTCTGGGTGAGAACAGCTCTGGCTGGCATGCGTTCGGCTGGGGAGCGTTATTTGGACTGGTGCTGTACGGGGTGTATGACCTGACGAATCTGGCCGTTCTCGACAAATGGACCCTGCGACTGGCAATCTCCGACATGCTGTGGGGCTGCGTCTTGTGCGGCACAACGAGCGTCATCATGAGGCTCGTGGATCGTTGGCTGACTCCGTGACTCGCTTCGATCCCTGGCCAGTGCCCTGTCGAATAATGGACATCTCCGATCATGGTCCCAGCATCCCGCATTCGAGCCTGCAATGCAGAGACTGTGCGAACTGACGGAGAGTATGTCCTGTACTGGATGATCTCGTCTCGGAGACTGTCCTCCAATTTCAGTTTGCAGCGCGCTGCCGAACTGGCCGTTGAGCTGAAAAAGCCGTTGGTGCTTTTCGAGCCACTCCGCATCGGGTATCAGTGGGCCTGTGATCGGATTCATCGCTTCGTCATCGATGGAATGCAAGAGAACTCCATTGGCATCGCAGCCTTGAAGAACTCTGGTCTGCTGTACTTTCCTTATGTCGAGCCACGGCCGGACGCTGGTCAGGGACTGCTGGCGGCACTGGCTGAGCGGGCCTGCGTCGTCGTGACTGATGACTTCCCGTGCAGCTTTGTGCCACGCATGGTGGCTGCAGCTGCGACTCAGTTGCGAGTGCGGCTGGAAGCCATCGACTCCAACGGGCTGCTGCCTTTGCGGGTGACCGACCGCGTCTTTACCACGGCATTCTCGTTTCGAGCGTTCCTTCAAAAGCAGTTGCCGCCTCACCTCAATGAGTTCCCGAAACCGAACCCCTTGTCGCGACTGCGACTGCCTCCCATTCGGTCGCTTCCACCCGAGATCACCCGGCGCTGGCCCTCGGCTTCCGCCAAACTCTTGTCGGGCTGCAGTTCGGAACTCTCCGTGTTATCGATCGACCACTCAGTCGGCGTCGTTCCTCAGCGAGGCGGTACCACTGAAGCCAGGCTGAGACTGGTCAAATTCCTCGACCACCATCTCTCGAAATATGCAGCTGGGGCCAACGATCCGGATGCCGACAACCGCAGTGGGCTGTCGCCCTATCTGCACTTCGGCCATATCTCAGCGCATGAGCTGTTTCATGAACTGATGACGAGAGAGGAGTGGTCCCCCGCCTCACTCGGCGAGAAAACTGGAGGCAAGCGCGAGTGCTGGTGGGGAGCGAGCCCTGGAGCGGAGTCGTGGCTCGACGAGTTCGTCACATGGCGAGAGCTGGGGTACAACATGAGTTCTCACCGTGACGACTATGATCAATACGAATCACTCCCCGAGTGGGCGCAAGTCACACTGGCGAAGCATGCAAGTGATCCTCGTCAGTTCGTGTACTCACTCGATCAGTTCGCCGCTGCCGACACCCACGATCCACTGTGGAATGCGGCCCAAACCCAGCTCGTCCGCGAGGGCCGCATTCACAACTACTTGCGGATGCTGTGGGGCAAGAAGATTCTCGAATGGACCGCGACCCCGCGGGACGCCCTCGCTGTCATGGTCGAACTCAACAACAAGTACGCCCTCGACGGTCGCAACCCGAACTCCTACTCCGGCATCTTTTGGGTTCTCGGCCGCTACGACCGCCCTTGGGGACCAGAACGACCCATCTTTGGCAATATCCGGTACATGAGTTCCGACAACACCCGGAAGAAAGTGCGAATATCCGAGTATCTGACCACCTACTCCACGTAAGCACGGGAAACCCACCAGCCGATTCCTTACTCAATCATCGACTCGATACCATCCGAATCGGAAGGTGCGATCACCTCCCTCTCGTGAGCCCACAGAACTCGCTGTGGCTCCCAATCCAACTCCATCGCGATCCGCCGGACAGCCTTCTCCTGAATGTCCCCGCGTCCTTCGGTCGCTCTGGTGAGGAACAGGAGTTCCTCCTGAATGTCGGGTGCCAGATTCAGCAGGGTGAGGATCTGCGTCATCCGGGCGGGCGTAATCTGGGCGTAGCGGGCGAGTTCGGAGTGGTT
>JAYTFV010000122.1:0-3635 GCA_043734065.1 Planctomycetota bacterium | reverse complement strand
CCCAGGTCCACCGGAGCCAGTTGAGTCACGGCTGCAGGGAGCGTGAGGCAGATGATCCCCAGCGAGACGAGCAGTGCGGGCCAGATCTTGAGCGTCCAGGCTCGCTCCCGGGAGACTCGGAACACACGCACCGCGAGGAACTGCAGCAGAGCGATCACCACTCCCAGCACCAGCGAAATGACGCCGACGTAGAAGATGTACTCCAGCGAACCAATCACGAAATCCATGAGACTCTCCACGGGCGGGCGCAGTGATCGGAGGGTTGGGTACCGAATCGCAGCCCCGCATTGTGAGGGATGGCGGATGCAAAACTCAATCGCGGGGGAGTGGGGAGTGGGGAGACAGGGAGACAGGGAGACAAGGAGACAAGGAGACTTCAACACAACTGGCGAGAGTGTCGTACATCGGCGAAATGAGATACCAAACCCCATCTCCCCATCTCTCCACGAATAGACACCTGTTTCGCATCGCCGGTATGATGAACCCGTTGCGAATCCTCGTGGGCCAAAACTTCCGGTGTCTGTTCATGCTCTTGCGTCTGCGTTGCCGGCATTGCGGTCACACCTTCAAGGTGCGTGCAGACGCAGCGGGGAAGAAGGGAGCGTGCCCCAATCCGGAGTGCGGGGAGACGTTTACTGTTCCCGCCCGTTCGAACTCAACGGCCTCGAAAACTGAGCCACATGAGGCTCCTCCGATCGCAGCTTCCCGCCCTGCCCCGGTTCGCAAACCCACCGTCCTGCCAGGTCAATCGAAATCGGCTGCGAACAGTGGGCAGACTTCCGAAGTCTCGAAGGACTTCGGAAGTCTGAGGAGAGCCTCCCCGGTCGTCGCCCAGGCGACCGCGAAGCCCCAGCCGCCGGTGGACGAGTGGGATCTCGACGCCCCGCTGAAAGATGACGAGTCCCTCGACGTTCCGACCTCTCGGAGTGAGAACTCCACACGGGGGAAACGCCCCAGGAAACGGAACCCTGCCGCTCCCATCTGGTGGGCTGCGGGGGCGGTGGCGTGCGTGGCGGTGGGGATCATTGCCTGGGTGTTGTGGCCGTCGGGTGGTGGGCAGTCGCTGGCCTCGGCGGACGCCGTTGCGAAGGCCCCGGAGATCAACTACCAGGCCGAAATCCAGCCGTTCTTCAAGCAGTATTGCTTCGACTGCCACGGGGCCGATACTCAAGAGGCGGGCCTCGAACTGGACCGGGAGACGGCTCTGGCCGACATCCTCAAGAACCGCAAGGCGTGGGACAAGGTCTACACCCATGTGAAGATCGGGGCCATGCCGCCCTCGTCGTCGACCCAGCCGAAGCCCGAGGAACGCGAGAAGGTCGTCGCCTGGCTCGACCACTCGCTGCACTTCGTCGACTGCACGGGCGGAGCTGATCCGGGTCGCGTGACGATTCGCCGCCTGAACCGGGCCGAGTACAACAACACGATTCGCGATCTGGTCGGCGTCGACTTTGACCCGGCCAAGGACTTCCCCGCCGATGATGTCGGATACGGGTTCGACAACATCGGCGATGTGCTGTCGGTCCAGCCGCTGCTCGTCGAAAAGTACCTGAGCGCCGCCGAGCAGATCGCCGAACGAGCGATCCCAACCTCCTCCCCGGACAGCCTCGACAAGACCATTACCGGGCAGCAATTAAAGCCCAGTAATAAAGTCACCGTGAATCCCCTTCCCAATGACGCGGTGATTTTAATTACATCTTGCTCTGTCTCCACAGAAATACAAATCGCCCGCGCCGGAGAATACACCATCGAGATTCGCTCGGGAGCCACGCCGTTTAAGCCGAACACCGGCGGGGCCAAGATGGAGGTGCGGCTGGATGGGAAGAAGCTGCGCGAGATCGAGGTGAATGCGACGCGAGACAAGACGCAAGCGGATTCGCTGACGGTGGATCTCTCGAAGGGCCAGCACGAGATCGTACTGGCCTTTACAAATGACGAATATGCCAAAGAAGGAAAGAAGACCTACGACCGCAATTTAATTGTCGAACGACTGAAGATCAGCGGTCCGAAGTTGACGCCCGATGACCTGCCCACATTGCAGAAGGCTCTCGTCGCTCACCGACCTGCCCAGGATGGCAGTTACGAAGACGCCGCTCGCCAAAATCTCAAGCCACTGTTGAGACGGGCCTTTCGTCGCCCCGTGAATGACGGCGAAGTCGAGCCGTTTGTGCGGTTCGCCAAGCTGGCCCAGGACCGCAAACAACCGTTTGAGCGCGCCATGCAGGTCGCCCTGCAAGCGGTCCTCGTCTCACCGCAGTTCCTGTTCCGCATCGAAGACCCCGCCGCCTCCGGACCCGCATCCCGCGCGATCAGCGACCACGAACTGGCCACGCGGTTGTCGTACTTCCTGTGGAGCAGCATGCCGGATGAGGAGTTATTCAAACTCGCCGACCAGGGCCAACTCCACAACGATGACGTCCTCACCGCGCAGGTCGACCGCATGCTGGCCGACCCGCGCTCGTCGGCACTGGTCGAGAACTTCGCCGGGCAGTGGCTGGCTTTAAGAAAACTCTTCTCAGAAGAAGTCTCGCCCGATCCCGACAAGTTCCCGGACTTTAATAACAAGTTGCGGGTCGACATGGCCACCGAGACGAAACTCTTCTTCGGCTCGATATTAAAAGAGAACCGCAGCCTGGTCGATTTAATCGAAGGGAGATACTCGTTCGTGAACGAGCGACTAGCGAAGTTATACGGTCTCCCGAATGTGCAGGGCGACGAGTTCCGCCGCATCGAGTTTACCGATGGCCGCCACGCGGGAGTACTCACGCAGGCGAGTGTGCTGACACTCACCTCGTACCCCACGCGGACCTCGCCGGTGAAGCGCGGCGAGTGGATTCTGGCCAACATCCTGGGCGACGAACCGCCGCCGCCGCCGCCGGTTGTCCCGGCCCTCGAAGAGACGCAAAAGTCCAACCCCAAGCTCCCATTTCGGCAACAACTAGAATTGCACCGCAAGGATCCCGGCTGTGCGGCGTGCCACAATCTGATGGACGATCTGGGGTTCGGGTTCGAGAACTTCGACGCGATTGGAAGGTGGCGGGACAAGGACGGGGAGTACCCGATCGACTCGTCCGGGACGCTGCCGAGCGGTCAGAAGTTCAAGGGTCCGATGGAACTGGTGACCATCCTCAAGTCTCGCCAGGGGGAGTTCGCCCGCTGCCTGTCGGAGAAGATGCTGACGTACGCCCTGGGGCGCGGGCTGGAGTATTACGACAAGTGTGCCGTCGATGCGATTGTTAAATATGTCGAGAGCGACCAGTACCGCCTGACCGCTCTCATTAAAGGGGTCGTCCAGAGCGACCCATTTCGCAAGCGACGCGGGGAGGTCGCAGCCACGAACGTCGCTCAATCCGGCCCATAGCGACGTTCGCCAGAATGGGGGGGAATTGGTCCCACTCATCGGATGAAAATAAATTCCTTCGCGTTGAGCAGCACGTGGCACAAATCGGCCCACACCAGCGGGGCCGCCTCGTTGCCGCCGTGATCGACGGCGGCAACTGCGATGAACGCCGTGGCGGCTTCGCGCTCCTCGCCCGTCGGGAGGCGTGAGTACGCCAATTGATACAGCCCGTCGATCCGCTCACTCGTTGTGAGCTTCGAAGTCTCGCGACAGAGTCGTGCCCCCCACTGGCGGG
>JAYTFV010000121.1:0-8251 GCA_043734065.1 Planctomycetota bacterium | reverse complement strand
TCAACCACCGGCTAATCTCTGTGCCCCCTGTCGGGGTCGGGTTTGAGACCAAAGCAATAGCGAGCGGCGGACGTGAGTCCGCCGTGCTAGGGTAGACGTGATTTCTATGGAATCGCTGCGACCAAGAGAGATCGTCCCGCGTGGCACGGGGGACTTACGTCCCCCGCTCGCTGCGTCATTCTACTTCGCAGGTTCCACAGCCGCCTGCTCCGTCGACTCGCCCCAGATGTACCAGTGCGGGGCGGAGTAGACCCAGTAGCCGCTGGGCAGGTTCTTCAGGGTCTTATACTCGTGCCCCTCCCAGCGACCGTAGTCCTTGAACTCGCCGTAGCTCGGCTGGTCGTCGGGAGCTTCGATCTGGCGGAGCAGCGTCTTGTACTTGCCGGAACAACTCGCCTTGGTCATTAGGTCGGGGGCCTTCTCGACGGCCTTGATCTGCTGGATCGCCTGGCGGTGGTCTTCGAGGTGATCGGAGATTTCCGCGAGGCGGGCTTCGTGCTTCAGGGTCAGGTGCTGAGCCTGCCGCACGAGGGTGATGAACTCGCGCCGCTGACCGGTCACATCATCACCGAGAGCTGACTGAGCCAGTTCGAGGATCTGCGAATAGTTGCCGGTCCCGACGAAGCTGGAGTGCTTGGTCACCAACCCGAACTCAGCGACAGCAGTGGCCCAGACGTGGTCGCGGGAGACGCGGAGTTGGCCTCCGCGCTCCTTACTCGGATCAACGACAACGGTCTCGATCTTGGTGCTCTCGTTCGAGGTCGGCTGCTTGTAGCGGACGCGGATCGTGCAGAGTTCTCTGGCCAGCGGGTCTGCGGGTGCCTGAGCTGCATCGGCGACGGGCACGAATACCCCGAGTGGTTGCCCCACAGGAGGAGCCGCCAGTCCCGTGGGTGGTGTCACTCCCGGTGCGGATGCAGGCACCGGTGTCTCCGTCGCTGGTTGGACTTCCGAACCCCGAAGCCCGAGGCCCGAAGCCTTCTTCCCGTACTTCAGCGGTTCGACCTCCGCCTTCGGAGCGACCGGCTGAACCGCTCCCGGCGGCACGATCTCATACAACGCCACCACCGAATGCCCGGCTCCCATGTCACCCGAGTCGATCTTGTCGTTGTTGAAATCCTTCGCCGCCATCACACGGTTCTCATACCCGACCAGTCGGTACGATCCAACCAGATTCGGGTTGAACTCGATCTGCAGCTTCACGTCCTTGGCGATCGTGTAGAGCGTCCCGGTCAGCTCGTTGAGCAGCGTCTTGCGGGCCTCTTTGATGCCGTCGATGTAGATGTACTGTCCATTCCCCTTGTCGGCGATCGCTTCGAGTTTGGCGTCCTTCAAATTTCCCGAGCCGAACCCGAAGATGTTGAGGAACACGCCCGTCTGACGCTCCTTCTCGATCAGCTTGACCATCGCACTGTCGGAGCTTTCGCCGACGTTGAAGTCGCCATCGGTGCAGAGCATCACGCGGTTCGTGGCCCCCTCGCCGAACTGTTTCACGGCCACTTCATAGGCCAGCTTGAGCCCCGCTTCGCCGTTGGTCGAGCCATCGGAGTGCAAGCCTTCGATCGCGGCCAGGATCGCCTCCCGCTTGTCGCCGCCCGTGCTGTCGAGCAGCAGCCCCGCGTTGTCGCTATAGGTCACAATCGACAGCCGGTCCTGCTCCCGCATCTGGTCGACCAGGATTCGCAGCGACTGCTTCACCAGCGGCAGCTTGTTCTCATCCGACATCGATCCGCTGGTATCAACCAGGAACACCAACCGGGCCGGGGGCCGCTGTTGGAGGTCGATCGCCTTCCCCTTCAGAGCCACCCGCAGCAGTTGGTGCTGCGGCTGCCAGGGGCACACAGAGACTTCGGCGGCGACCGCCAGCGGATGTTCCCCTTCAACCTTCGGCCCCTCGTACTGGAACGAGTTGATCAGCTCCTCGATCCGCACCGCGTCCGGCGGCGGGAGTTGGCCCGCCTCGACGAACCGGCGGACGTTCGAGTACGACGCCGTGTCGACATCGATCCCGAACGTCGACAGCGGCTGGGCCTCGGGCGTGGCGAAGTCGTTCTCGGGGACATGGGCGTATTGCTCAGCTGCGGCCAGTGTGGCTTCGAGCTGGCGGATGTAGCCTTCGCGGTAGTACCACACGGCCTGTTCGCGGGCGAGTTCACGGCGGACGCGGAGCAATGCCAACTCGGCGTTCTTAGCGACTTCGGGAGCGACTTCGGTGAGGGGCTTGCCTTCGATGCCGGGGGTCTTCTCGCGGAGGCTCTTAAACTCGGTCTGCTGGTCGGTGACGAGCTTGTTGAGGTAGCTGACTTCGTCGAGATCGGCGAGGGCGGGTGCCTTTGGCTGGGCGGGTTGGGTGCCGCGGGACTGGCCACCTCGCGAGAAGCGGTCCCAGTTCTCGACCGCCTTGCCGAGTTGGGTGAAGCCTTCTTCGTAGTCGTTGACGGTCAGCGACTGCGGGAGGGCCTGTTGCAACTGCGGCAATTCAGGCTTGCTCTCACTTCCCGATCGAGCGAGGACTTCCTTTTCGGATTCGGGGGCTGAATCGATGATGATGCGCGGTTGAATGGGATCGTGAACAGCGTCGAATTCGACGGCAGCGGGGAGTTCGCCCCACAGGTCGAGATAGGCGTGCCTGCGCCGGGGACTGGCGTCTGGGTGGTCGGCGGCAGACAAGCCTTGCGGCGCAGCCAACTTCAACGATTCCATCGACAGATTGTCGATGCCCTCGCCCCGCTGGAGAGACCGTCCCTTGGCCCGACTCTCATCGAGTGGTTGATCGGACAAGCCGTCGAAGAGGACACGGACTGGTGAGTCGCTGAAGTGGAATTCTCCATCGGTGTCGCCGAGTGGGACAGGATTCGTCCCTCGACCCCCAAAGGCTGGGTCGCCGGGCCGCATGAAGCCATTCTTTTCGGCGAGCCCCTTGGTTCTTTTGTAGAAATCGGTGGGGCCACCGAGGGTGAGAAAGTAGGAGTCGACAGCCCCATCCGGCGTGGGAGCGGCGTACCGGGGTGTGACACCGGCCTTGGAGGCATTCGAGTCTTGCCGGAACGGGATGTTCAGATCACCCGAGAACTGGCCGGGGGCGGACATCCCGTTTACGGTTCTCGCTCGCCAGTTGTTCCGACCGACAGTGTTGAGGTTGAGGCGGGGCCCGGGATCAAAGGGGCCGATTCCAGGCGAGGGACGATTACTTACCACGAGGCCCGCGTCAGCGGGTGACGCCCCATCACTCAACCTCACCACGGCACGTCCCATACTGGTGATTGATTCGCTGAGCCCCTCATCCTGTGCCTCCATTGGCCCGCTCGGCTCCTGCTGAATGATGGCGACCAGAGGAGCAAGGTCACTCGTCGGCGCGACCGGTGATGTGGTACTCCCGGTGGCCAGATTGTCGACCGGGTGGCTGGGTTGCCCGCCGCGACCGTTATTGATGGCTAGACTCCGGCGGTCCAGCGAATCGCGATCACTTAGTCCAGACTGAACCTGAGCGATGGTCTGTTCCCCGTGCCCGACCTCCCACTGGCTCAGGCCGATCAACCCGCCGACCACCAGCACCGCTCCGGCCAGCAGCCAGCCCCGGCTGGTCGAGGAACGCGGGCTACGCGGGGAATGGACCAACAATGCCGGGGCCGCCACGGTCGACCCGTAGCCCGTCGACCCGTAGCCTGGACCCCCAGGTCCTGGCGGAACGGACGTGGGCGTCCGTTCGACGGCGCGGGTCACGGCCCCGGACACCATCGCCGAGCGCAGCAGCGCGTGCAGCTTCTCGCGATCGATCGCCGGGACGGCGGGCTGGGTCTCGACGTGCTGGGCGAACGCCGACTGGAGGGCGGCGATGGTCTGCCGCAGGGCGTCGAGTTCCTGCTGCAGCTCGGGCGACGCGGCGAGTTCGGCTTCGAGGGCAGCACTCTCCACCGGGGAGAGTTCGCCGAGGAGATAGGCGGTCAGTTGCGGGTGATCGGACATGGTGGCCTCCGAGAGAGGGGTGGAAGATCGTTTATGGTTGATGGTTTATCGAAGAGGAGAGACCAGCGAGCGGGTGAGTAGGACGGGCCCATTGGCCCGTCCGTGTTGTCTCCGTTCGGAGAGCAGATCGGTCGTGGGGTTGTTGGTCGCTCGGGGACGGGCAGGATTGCCCATCCTACGTCGGCGATTTCTCCGAAATCGATGGTTCGGTTTTCGCATCCACGGGTGGCGTGTCGGTCAAGTCGCACCACCGATTTCGGAGAAATCGGCGACAATCAGCGCTCGCTGTCGGCGTGCCGGGCGAGCTTCTCTCGCAGCGTCTTGAGCCCCAGATGCACCTGCACGCCGACTGAGTTCGCCGTGGTGCCGAGGATCGAGGCGATCTCGCTGTATTTCATCCCGTGCTGGAACTTCAGCCGCAGGCACTCCTGCTGCTGTTCCGGCAGGCGGTTCAGTTGCCTCAACACCCAGTCGCCGGAGTCGCGAGTGGCGACCTCGTGGTCGGGCGAATGGCCGTTGCTCGACGGCTCGTACGTGGTGGGATCGATCACGGTCGACATGCGGGACTCCTTACGACGGACATCGATCGCCTGATTCCGGCAGACGGCATACAACCACGGCCCCAGCCCGACCGTCAGCGTCGACGGGTCCAACTGGCACAGCTTGAGGAACGTCTCCTGCACCACCTCATGGGCCAGTTCCGGCTTCCCGACAAACCGCAGTGCATAGCGCAGCAGCGGCTGCTCGAACTGGTCGAGAGCCTGTTCCACCCAAGTGTGCGGCGAGTGTCCGGATTGAGCCATCCGTGGTCCTGACGGGGGCTGGTGATGCGTGTTCTGGGGTTTATGACGCAGCGGGGGCCGGGGGTATTATGGAAATTCGAAGCACGAATGTCGAAATTCGAAAAAGCCATCAGCCAGCAACTTTCCGCGATCAGCCAGGGCAGACTCTACAGCTGTGGCAACTTGAGTTGGCGGATGTCGCTCATGGGGAGAAACAGGTGCCGGGGATCGTCCTGCAAGGATTCGAAGCCGTATCGTTCATAGAACCGCCTCGCGGAATCGTCAATGGCGTCGATCTCGACCGCTCGAATTCCGATCTTCGACGCCAGATACTCTGCCCGACACAGGGCATCCAGCAACAGGAATTCGCCCAAGCGTTGCCCCTGGACCGAACGATCGACGGCGAGTTTGCCGATCAACACCATCGGCAGGTCGATCCGTGGCAAACCCTTCGCCTGATCCACTGGCAAGACATCGTACATCACCGTGTGATTCGAGAGTGCGTAATACCCTTTGACCGTCGTCTGTCCCGTTTCCACCAGCACATTGATGCGAGCCAAATCCTTCTTCTCAAACTGACTGGCCTTCGTGGTGAGCCAGTCATTCAGTTCAGGAATACCACAATCGAAACCCGCCCGATCGTGCGTCTGGCGATGGAACGGTTCGATCGACCACGGAAAGGAACTGGTGTTAACCACGCTGCTTCCGATAACGGTTTGCAGCCGCCTTGAGTGCAGCGTTCGGCTTGCGATTCACATCGTCGAGCATCTTCAGGAACAGGTCGCGATCGCGATTCGAGAGACGTGTGACCTGCGACTCTTGCAACACGATCCGGGCCTCGCGAACAACGGTCGAGATCGTGAATTCACTCACCGACTGTCCCATCGCAGCGGCTGCATCCTCAATTGTTTCTTTGAGTTCGCTGGAGATACGGACGTTGATGCGGGCGGTTGTCGTCATGGGTGACTGCTCCTCAGATGAGGAAGAACAGGTGGCAGTTCGCCGTCCCTGGTAGGACTTCTGGTGTGTGTCATTTTGCCACACGATCCGCGTCCTCGCAAGACTGGAATGAATTCCGGTCTACACTGAGGAAGACGTGACATCGGGGGAGTGTTTCGATGGTCGTGGCCCCTCATTGGTACTGGCATTGTCGCCTTTTGCTCCGTCACAGGCGACAATCCGATCCCCCTCAGGAGGCCGTTGTGTCGCGAGTTCAGAGTTTCTCTCCGCTGGAAGACCGGCGGGCCAGTGTCCTGATTCTGGGCAGCATGCCGGGCGAGGCCTCGCTCCGCGCGGGCGAATACTACGCCCATCCGCGGAATGCCTTCTGGCCGATCATGGGGCATCTGCTGGGATTTCAGGCGGAGCGACCGTATGCGGAGCGGGTTTGCTGCCTGATCTCTGCGAGGATTGCGGTGTGGGATGTGCTGGCCACCTGTCACCGTAGTGGCAGCGGGGATGCGGAGATTGAGGACTCGACGATCACCGTGAACGACTTCGCGTCCTTTTTTCGAGATCATCCGCACGTACGGTCGGTGTTCTTCAACGGGACCAAGGCGGAAGCCTGCTTTCGGAGATGGGCACAGCCGCAACTCCAGATCCCGGACGTGGCGTTCCAGCGTCTGCCCTCGACCAGCCCGGCCAACGCTTCGTATTCGTTCGAGAAAAAGCTGGGGGCGTGGAGTGTGATTGATGGAGTAAGAACTGCCTCCGTGTCTCGTGAGCAGGAGACAGTGGCTGGGGCAGCCGGGACCGGTCATTGACATCGCCACATCCGGTCGCCCACGTTCTGGCGAACGTGGCTACTCCCAACGAAAGCAGCCTGTCCCTCGCGCCAAGGGACAGGCTGTTTCGCGTCACACAAAGACCGGTCCCCTGGAGGAGACCAGTCGGGGTTATCGCCCCCGGAAGTGAGTTCTGCGTGAGCAGACCTCTTGCACGCGAGAAGTGGTTCGTCTCAGAGCCACTCTGAGAACCGTGACCAACTTCCGAAGTCTTCAAAGACTTCGGAAGTTTTGGGAGAGGCGGGCTCCCCGCGTTCTGGCGAACGCAGCGCCCCCCCATCTTCCACTTGGTGGACCACTAGAACACATCCAGCGAGAAGTGATGCCCCTTATAGTAGGGGTGGGCACTCGGATAGAAGTTGTGCCAGTCCTTGTTGTAGACCGGGATCTGCCGCTGGGCGGGATACCGGTAATACATGTGGTCGTAAGTGACCGGAGCCTGCAAATTGTGAGGATAGTAGACGTACGGATAGTGATAAAACCGACCCCAGTTCGTCGGCTGTCCCGGAGGAGCGGCCTCCGCCATCGGGGCAGTGACGCTCTGTACGAAACCGACCACCAGCAGGCCCACTGCAGCCCACAACACACGCTTGCCCATGACGAAGTCTCCCTTTCCAAACACAGCCAGTCCTGACATCCCGCCTGATGTGGCGGAAGGTGCAAGGCTCGCTCCACAGGCCGACAATCCTCCTCGCAACACCACGCAGGTGTCGGCGAAAGTTGCCGATCCATGTCTCCCAGCTCCGCCCCACTTCCCCAAGCGTTCGGTGACTGCGATGACCATCATTTCATCGGCGGAATGGGAGCGGTACGACAGGCTTTTTCGGCAGAATCATCACAATCGGAACCCGAAGGGGCCGCAGGGTCGGTTTCCAGCCTTCCGAGAACCAGCGAGTCGTCAGGCGGAGGACTGTTCCGCATGTCTGCTGTTGGTATGACAGTCCCCAGGAATGCTCCTGCATCTCGTCCCCAAAATATTGTTTGGCGCGCCCCCACAAAGAATGGATAGTATGAAAGCGGTTCGAAGCCGCAACCCACGGACAGCCACCCTTCGCGGGTGCTGTGTCCGCAAATCTCGAACGTGGGTCGTAGCGCTTCGAATGCTCGGCGGGGTTTCCACTCGGAGTGGCGACCCTGACAGTGGTCCCGCTCACACAGATCGACTGCTCCGTAACTCGCCCCCTTGAGTGCTTGACCATAGGTGACAACATGTTTGAGTTCCTGTCCAAATTGCTGGATACCTCGGGATTTCCGGCCCGGTGGGATTGTGGCCTCTGGACCTCGGGTCATGGCTGGCTGCACATCGGGTCCGATGTGGCGATTTTTGCCGCCTACGCAGCGATTCCCATCATCCTGGTGATGTTTATTCTCCAGCGAAAGGACATCCCGTTCCTGCCCGTCTTTTGGTTGTTTGCTGGCTTCATTCTGTTTTGCGGAACGGGCCACTTGATCGAAGCCACGATCTTCTGGCATCCGTGGTATCGATTGTCGGGGGTCGTGAAACTGGCCACCGCGCTGATTTCCTGGGCCACGGTCGTCGCGCTCTATCGGGTGACGCCACAGGTTCTGACTCTGCCGGGACTGGGCCGCTTGAATGACGAATTGCAACAGACCGTGAGACAACTGCAGAGTGCGGAACAGGAAATCCATCGAGCCAGAAACGACCTGGAAGATCGAGTCCGGCTGCGCACTGCGGAACTGGAGAAAGCGAATCAGAAC
>JAYTFV010000120.1:0-10176 GCA_043734065.1 Planctomycetota bacterium | reverse complement strand
ATCGTCGCTACTAAGACCACTGGGCGGGTTCTATAGCCCGTCAAGTTCGCCTGACGTAGGCACGGATTCGTCTCAAAACAGACCAGTCTCAGAGGGGAGAGGGCAAATGCCGTCTCCCCTCTTTGCATTGGGTCGCCACGAAACTTATCGTATCCAGTGTGCCACACAGCCCCAGCGCCGGGTGAGGACTCAGGTTCGGGGTTGGAGTCCAGGCTTGAGGACATGGTCCAAAATAACATCCCGATTTGAACAGAAGGATTTGACCAGAAGGGCGCAAAGGCAGCAAAGAAACGTCGAATGGAACCCTTTGCGACCTTGGCGTCCTTCTGTTCAATTCAATTCGGGAAGTTGTTTCGGACCAGTTCCTGAGCCTGCTCCGGAGCAGCCTGAAGGCTGAACTCCCACTCACACCGCACAGGATCGACCCCATGAAGACCCGCAAGATCGAAGACATCCTGGAGATGTGCCGTGTCCGGCCCGGCCAGAAATTCCGGCTCAAGGACCACGACCCGGCATGGGAGGGAGACCTGAGCATCCCCGAGGAACGCCGTCGACAGTTCGCCCAGACGCTCCTCTCGCAAGAGGTCACCCAACTTGCCGAGGCCCAGGAACTCCTCTACGCCTCCGACACCTGGTCGCTGCTCATCATCTTCCAGGCCATGGACGCCGCTGGCAAAGACAGCACCATCAAGCACGTCCTGACCGGCGTCAATCCCCAGGGCTGCCACGTCACCAGCTTCAAACAACCCTCACCCGAGGAACTCGATCACGACTTCCTGTGGCGGTGCTCCAAGGCCCTCCCCGAACGCGGCCAGATCGGCATCTTCAACCGCTCTTATTACGAGGAAACCCTCGTCGTCCGCGTCCATCCCGAGTACCTCCAATACCAACAGCTGCCCGAACTCCAGGGCCCCCGAGTCAAGGTCAAGAAGTCCTTCTGGAAGGACCGTTTCGAAGACATCAATCAATTTGAAAGTCACCTGACCCGCAACGGCACGGCGATCATCAAGTTTTTCCTCAACATCTCCCCCGAAGAGCAGCGCCAGCGATTCCTGGCCCGGCTCAACGAGCGCGACAAGCTGTGGAAGTTCAAGCTGGGGGATCTGAAGGAACGGGCCCTGTGGAACGACTACATGGCCGCCTACGAGGAGACCATCGAAGCGACCTCCACGGAAGAGGCCCCCTGGTATGTGGTCCCCGCCGACAACAAATGGGTCACGCGCTCGATCGTCGCGCGGGTGATCGTGAACACGATCCAGTCGCTGAAACTGGAATGGCCCCAGATTCCCGACAGCGACCGCGCGGCGATGGAACAGGCCAAGCAGCAGTTGCTGGCGGAAGCGTAGCGCGATCCTGGTGACATCACGCGGTTCCGAGTGAGCCGTAGCCGCCCCTCGCCAGAGGGCGGGCGGACACGCCCAGTCGCCCACGTTCTGGCGAACGTGGCTACAGTGCAACAGCCCCGAGGTTGGCCACGCACTCGCTCCGAGCGTACACTGAACGCCTCACGCCCTTCGCGGCAGTGTTGGTCGTAGGTCGGTCCCGCTGGAGCCTCTCGCCATGTCAGACTTTCCTTCGCTCTACGAGCAGTGCCGGACATGGGTCAATCGGCGGTCGTTCTTGACCCGCTCGACGACCGGCCTGGGGGCGATCGCGCTGGCGTCGCTGATGAACCCGCAGGCCCTGCGTCTGAACGCGGCCCCGATGGACGCAACCCCGTCGCAGGCGGGACAGGGGGTCGTCAACCCCCTGCACTTCGCGCCGAAGGCCAAGCGGGTCATTCATCTCTGCATGGCGGGCGGGCCGAGCCATTTGGAGACACTCGACTACAAGCCCAAGCTGGCCGAACTCAACGGCCAGGCGATGCCCGACTCCTTCACCAAGGGCCAGCCGATTGCCCAGTTGCAGGGGCAGCAGCTTAAAGTCCTCGGGCCGCAGCACAAGTTCCAGAAGTTCGGCCAGTCGGGTCAGGAAATCTGCGAGATGTTCCCGAAGATCGGCGGCATCGCGGATGAGATCTGCATCATCCGTTCGCTCCAGACCGAGGCCATCAACCACGACCCGGCCCACACCTTCATGAACACCGGCAGTACGGTCTCCGGGCGGCCGAGTATGGGGTCGTGGTTCTGGTACGGACTGGGGGCCGACAGCGCCGACCTGCCGGGGTTTATCGTCCTCACCAGCACTGGCAAGAGCGGTCAGCAGCAGCCGATCTCCTCGCGACAGTGGCACAGCGGATTCCTGCCCAGCAAGTTTCAAGGGGTTCGCTTTCAGTCCAAGGGGGACGCCGTCCACTATATCAACAACCCGCCCGGCGTCACTCCAGACATGCAGCGGGAGGTGGTCGACACGATCTCGCAGCTCAACCGTCAGCTCGATCAATCGATCGACGACCCCGAGATCGCGACCCGCATCAACCAGTACGAGATGGCCTTCCGCATGCAGACCAGCGTGCCGGAGTTGATGAACTTCTCCAACGAGCCGAAGCATGTGCTGGAGCAGTACGCCTGCACGCAGGGAGACGGGTCGTTTGGGTCGAACTGCTTACTCGCCCGGCGGCTGGCCGAGCGCGGGGTGAGGTTCATCCAACTCTATCACCGCGACTGGGACCATCATGGAGGGGTGAAGAACGGGATCGAGGTGATCTCGAAAGAGGTCGATCAACCGGCAGCAGCGCTGATCGCGGACCTCAAGCAGCGCGGGATGCTGGACGAGACATTGGTGATCTGGGGCGGAGAATTCGGTCGCACGCCGATGGCTCAGGGGAACGGTCGCGACCACCATATCAAGGGGTTCTCGATCTGGATGGCCGGCGGCGGGATCAAGGGCGGCACCTCGTACGGAGCGACCGACGAACTGGGCTACAACGCCGTCGAGAACGTGGTCGAAGTGCATGACCTGCACGCGACCATCCTGCACCAGATGGGCGTTGACCATAAGAAGCTGACCTACCGCTTCCAGGGCCGCGATTACCGGCTGACCGATGTCAAGGGCGAAGTCCTGACGCCGATTCTGGCGTAGTTGCCAAGTCAAGGCGCAGACTTGGGGTTGTGGATAAGCCCCCGGGGGCGCAGCTCCTGCTGTGCCGCGAGCCAGGGGATACGTCGACTGGCCGGAGCGGATCGGCAGGAGCCTTCGGGGTGGGGAGTGGTGTCGAGACCAATGCCCCCCGAGAGAGAGGGGGGGGAGAGAGTATTAAGACGACTCTCGAAACCGCTCGAAAGACTGAACTCCAACTGACGAACTCGGCTGGTGCCCCGCATTCCGGTCCCGCGTCTTCCACTACTTAAACGCAAAGTCCCCCGGCAGCGGCAGGTCGTGCATGGACCGTAACCCGAACAGTTCCAGGAACCGGGGGGCGGTCTCGTATTGGATCTCTGTCTGGTCGCCCCGCTGCAGTTGGATCAGTTCCCGGCGGAGGAGTTGGCGGATCACGGACGGCGTACCTTCGCGGCCCAGTCCGACGAGTTCCGCCTCCGACACCGGTTGGGAGTAGGCGATGAACGCCAAGATTTCGAGAACCTCCTGGCTGATTTTCACCTCGCGGGGGCCGAAGCCGTAGACGCGGTGCCGCACCTTTTCGAACTCGCTGCGCAGCTGGAGGCGATACCCGCCCTCGGCCAGTTCGATGCGGTAGGGGCGACATTCCGCGTCGTAAAGGGCGTTGAGTTCGTCGATCAGCCGCAGCACGTCCTCGCTGCGGGTACTGCCGGAGAGGACATCGGCCAGCTTGCGGGAGGGGAGCGTCATGCCGCCGACGAAGAGGAGTGCTTCGAGGACTTGCCGGGAGGAGACGGTGGGAGCGGGGGCGTCCAGCGGGGTGCTGGAGAAGAACGATTTCGAGGTGGCCGGGGCCAATCCGCCGGGGAGGGAGCCGCTGGCCAGAGGCTCTGCGGTGGCGTCGAGTTCCGGTTCGCCGAGGGCCTCGGCGACCGTGGCATCGAGCGTGTCGAGCGACTCCAGAGCCTGTTGGTAGGCGGCCTCGATGTCGTCGAGGCTCCAGCCCTCGGCGGCCTCGGCGAGTCCGGCAACGTCCGCCCCTTCCACGTCCAATTCCGTGTTGGTGGAGGGCGCGACGACCACGCGAAACGGCAGCGTGGGTGGATGATCGTTGGACATTGGCAGAATCCCTGATCCACGGACCACCATGACTCAGCGGGGAGATGCGGTGCTGAGACGAGCGGTCAGTGATTACTGACCGTGGGATAGGCTCCCGGCCTGTCGTCTTTGGTAAAAACTGACAGGCTGGAAGCCTATCCCACGTAAAGACTGACAGGCTGGAAGCCTATCCCACGGGGCAGAGAAGTCGGACCGTACGGCCAAGGACATGGTCCAAAATAACATCTGGACATGAACAGAGGGACATGAACAGAGGGAATTGAACAGAAGGACGCAAAAGTAGCAAAGGGTTCCATTCGCAGTTTCTTTGCTGCCTTTGCGTGCTTCTGTTCAACATCAAATCGGGAAGTTGTTTCGGACCAGCTCCTTACGGCTGCTCGATCGTCGCGCGCACGATGTAGTCCAACTTCGGGAACTCGGATTTCAGGTAGGCGTTCCCTCTCCGCGAGATGTTGGGCTGCAGAGGCTCTTCCTTGTAGCCGGTGTACAGGGCTTCGACGAACTCCTGGCCCTCGATGACCTTGCCCATCGGCGAGAACCCCCGGCGGTCCAGCGTGGAGTTGTCCGCCATGTTGATGAAGAACTGGGTCGTGCGTTTATCCGGACCGCTGGTGGCAAATGTCACAAATCCCCGCTTGTTGGATTGGATCACCGGATCGTCTCGAATCTGGCGTTTCTCCCAGGGGCCATTGATCTCGGGGTCGCCGTTCATGCCGACCTGGGCCATGAAGCCTTCTAGGACGCGAAAGAACCGGCATTCATCGTAGAAGCCCGCCTCGACCAGCTCGCGAAATCGCTTGGCCCCGCGCGGAGACCACTCCGGATGGACCTCAATCACGACATCACCCTTCGAGGTCTCCAGCCGCACCAGGAACGGCTGATGATCGGAGCCAGCCACCTGCTGGATCTCATCCAGGGAGGCCGTCTCCTTGGTGTCCTTGGTCGCCTTCTTCGTCTGTGACACCGTTCGCGAACCGGTGCAGCCCGCGATGACCAGACCGAGCAGGCCGCCCCAGAGTATCAGTCGGGATGTAGACATGGGCGCATCCTTGCGAGGAGATCCGGGCAGCGACCGCTCCGCACCGCGTGTGTTCATCGCGGAAAACCCGGCGAAACACCCGGAGCGGCCTGACCCGAGAGCGGTCGTGTACCAAATCGCCTGAAATCGGACAAGCGGAATGTCGCCAAACGCACGGTTTCGCCGGGCACCTCCTGCGGGACTCGCCGATTTTTGCCCCTGCCTCGCTCAACTTTCGTCGGGTGTCCCGCTAGACTCGACCGCTGCGCGTTCTTGGAACTCGCCGGAACTCGATGAGCGATGTCGCTCTCGAGGGGATGGGAATGGGGAGGCCCGGAGGATTCGTCTCCGAGCCACATCTCGTGAACCACTCACGAGACGGGAGTGTTCGTCATGGCAGTGACAGCCGTCATCGGTTTGCAATGGGGCGACGAAGCCAAGGGGAAGATCGTCGACCTGCTGACCGATCGTCACGACATCGTGGTCCGCTACCTGGGCGGGAACAACGCCGGGCATACCGTGAAATTCGGGGGCCAGACGTACAAGCTGTCGCTGCTGCCGGCCGGGGTGCTGCGGCCCGAGATCACTTCGGTGATCTCCAACGGAGTGGTCGTCAACCCGAAGGCGCTCCTCGGCGAGATGGCCACGATTACCACCCGCGGGATACCGATCGGGGAGAACCTCAAGATTAGCGACCGGGCGCATGTCATCTTCCCGTATCACGTCGCCGAGGAAGCGGTCTATGAGAGAAGCCGGGGCGAGAACAAGATCGGCACCACCGGGCGCGGGATCGGCATGTGCTACCGCGACAAGGCGGGCCGCACGCACGCCATCCGCATGGGCGACTTGATCCGCCCGGATCGGCTCAGGCGGCGGCTCGAAGAGATCATTCCGCAGAAGAACACGCTCTTCTCGGCCCTCGATCCATCGCTGCCGCCATTCGATGTCGACACGATCTACAACGAGTACGAAGTCTACGCCGATCAGCTGCGCCCGCATGTGATCGACACGACGACGTTCCTGCACAAGGCCCTCCAGTCCGGGAAGAGCATGCTCTTCGAAGGAGCCCAGGGGAGTCTCCTGGATATCGACCACGGGACGTTCCCCTACGTGACCTCCTCGAACAGTTCGGGTTGCGGGATTCACCCCGGCAGCGGGGTTCCGGAGCGGGCCATCGACAAGATGATCGGCGTGGTCAAGGCGTACACCACCCGCGTGGGCGGCGGCCCCTGCCCGACCGAACTGGTCAACGAAATCGGCGAGCATATTCGCAAAGAGGGGAACGAATACGGCACAGTCACCGGTCGCCCCCGCCGCTGCGGCTGGTTCGACGCCATCGCGACCGGGTATGGAGCACGGGTTAGCGGGGTCGACTGCATCGCGGTCATGCTGCTCGATGTACTCAGCAAGTTGGACGAGGTGCAAATCTGCGAGGCCTACGAAATCGACGGCGAACGCACCACCGACTTCCCCAGCCAGATCGAAGACCTGGCCAAGGCCAAGCCGATCTACCGCACGCTCCCCGGCTGGAGGACCGACATCACCGGCGTTCGCAAACTCGCCGACTTCCCAAAGGCGGCGCGGGCCTACATCGACACCATCGCGGAACTAATCGAGCTGCCGGTGACGATCGTCTCGATCGGCCCGGACCGCGAACAGACGGTGTTTGTCGACGGGATGTGGTAGGATTTCGCAGTGAACAGGCGAGCCGGGCGGCGTCAGCCCCCGGACTCTGCGGCTTAGAACGGCGAAGACTTCGGAAGTCTGACGTGTGCCCGATTCATCACGCCTTCGCAGACTTCCTCGCAATGAGTTGATCCAACTCCGCCTTCAGCTTCGGCAGGATCGTGTCGTAGGTATACGCCCCGACTTCCTCCGGTCCCTTCTTCAGATTCACAAAGTTCGGACCGCACCACAGACCCAGGTCGGCATCGTCTGTCTCGCCAGGTCCGTTCACGCGACAGCCCATGACGGCGATCGTCAGCGCGTGATCTTTCGCGTAGGCTGTCATTTCCTTCACAGCTGCGGCCAGATCGATGAACGCCTCGTTCTCGACCCGCGAGCAGCTCGGACAACTGATGATGTTGAGCGACTGGAGGCCGTAGTCGACGACGCTGCGGACTCGTCCGGCGGCGATGTCTTCCAGAATCTTGTGCCCGGCGACGATCTCTTCCGACTTGCGGGAGTTCGGGACGGTGAGCGAGACGCGGATCGTGTCGCCGATGCCCCGGCTGATGAGCTGTTCGAAGGCGATGCGGGTCTTGATGATCCCATCGGGCGGCATGCCGGCTTCGGTCACGCCCAGATGGAGCGGGACATCGGGGCGCTCGGCGGCGAAGCGTTTGTTGACCTCGATCACGTTGCGGGGGTCAGAGTCCTTGAGCGATACCGCATACCGCGTGAACCCGAGTGAGTCGAGGAGGGCACAGTGTTCCAAGGCACTCTCCAGCATGGGAGAGATCGAGTCGTGGGCGTCGTACTTTTCCTTCTTCCCAGGGTCGACCGAGCCGCAGTTCACACCGACCCGCATGGCGCAGTCGTGCTGTCCGGCGATGTCGGCGAGGTAGCGGACCTTGTCCTGCCACGGCTTCTCGCGTTCGTGGTGATAGAGGTGGCCGGGGTTGTAGCGGATCTTGGACACATGCGGAGCGACCAACTCCGCCATGCGGTAGTTCTCTTGCAGGTCGACCGCCAGATTGGCCTCGACCAGTTGAGCAATCTCGGCGAGAGCATCGGCGTCCTTGCGGCTATCGACCGCCACGCGAATCACATCCGCCCCCGCTGCCACGAGGTCGCGAATCTGCCCGACGGTGGCTTCAATGTTCTGGGTATGCGTCGCGGTCATGCTCTGCACCGCAATCGGATTCCCCCCGCCGATCGTGACCGATCCGATCTTCACCGAACGCGTCGGATTGCGAGGCAATGCTCGTGATTCCACACCAATCTCCCTGAGACGATCTGCCGCCCTGGACTGCATTCCGAGGGGCCATGTGTGGATCATAGCCGATCGCGGGGTGGGGACGAGAGTGAGGTCTGCGGTTCCACGTCAGGGGCCAGTGCCTGACCCCGGTCAGTGTCCGGTCCGTGCCAGGCAACGTCCACCCTCGCTCGCGGCTCGGCAGGAGCCTCGCCCTCCCGACACGTCGCCCTTTCGCTGCGCCGCTGGCCTTATCTGACCACGCACTGGAACTTCAGCACGCCGCCGGTCTTGCCCTTCAGCGGTTCGGCCAGGCGGAAGGTCAGCTTCGAGCTGCCTTCGCCGTTGTCCTCGACGAGCAATTCCCCGTCGATGGTGTTCGTGGCCGAGCCTTCGACGTACTCCAATCGCGGTGTCAAATTGTCGACCAGCATGACCTCTTTGAGTTCCAGCCCGCCCAAGTTGTCGATCCGGATCGTGAACTCGATCGTGTCGCCGATCTCGGCCACCGACTTGTCCGCCAGCTTCACGACGCGCAGCTGGCCCGGCCCGCGCGGGTCTTCGACGCCGACATAGGCTTCCACCTTGGTGGTGGTCGACACCTGTTGCCCGCTGATATCGCTGGCGGAGACGACCGGGAACAGGTCGCGCGACCAGACTCCGGCAGCGGCCATGGCGTCAGCGATGACCGGTTGTTCGTCGGTGATATAGAGGCCATCGGTGATGAACTTGCGGGCCTCGTAGAGGTTGATCAGCTTGGCGTGGACGGCTACGGACTGGGTCGCGTCAAACTCGTTGTCGGTCTGCTTGAGATCGAGTCCGCTGGCTCGGGTGCGGAGCCGCAGGGCCTCCAGTTGGTCGACCCGGCGGTTCTCGTCGATCCGCATTTTGGCGTTGAAGCCACCAAGGGCCTGGTCATCGTGAGCCCCGGCGACCTTGGCGATCTGGGTGCCCGCGATGGGGGCTGTGGCGGAACTGACGGCGGCGAAGCGGGGGGCGTAGATGCAGATTTTGTTGCTGGGTTGGACGCGGCGCTCGCCGTGGTTGTCGTGGAACTCGACGACCGTGTCTTCGGTCTCGACGCCTTGCATCTCGAGGCCGTGGTAGTGGACGGGGTAGCCATCATCTCCACCGTCGCAGATGTATTCGTCGCCGTAATCGAGCGGCTCGGGAGCGTTCTGGGGGCAGGGAACGGCGGAATACGACGGAGCATACTGAGGTTGGCAGGTCGGGCAGGGCATGCCGTCTTGCGGGCAGCCGGGGATGTCGACGTACTCGCGCGGCTCGCAGTCGTGGCTCACCGGCGGCGGGCAGATGGCCTCGTTGTAACCGGTTTGCTGAATCGATTGGGAATTGCGGACGGTGCTGCTCTTGAGCCGCTGCTGGAAGTTGATGTCCTCGGTGGGCGGGGCGAGTGGCGGGCTTTGAGCGCGGTGCGTGGTGGCCACGGCCTCGGGGGCGTCGTCGAGAGAGGCCCGGGCGGCGGCTTGAGCGATGGCGGTTCGTGGCGCGCGGCTGGTGTGGACCGTGGGCCGTTGGTTGGCACATGACGAGGTGAGCAGGCAGGCACCGAGCAGCGCGGTCCATCGGGCCGAACGGGTCCAGCGAGATGCGGGGAGTTGGCGAAGCGGGCGGAAGAGTGGTGAACTCATCGGGAGGTGTTCCTGACTGTGTCTGCCGGGAGAGCGCTCATCGGGAGGGCTCATCGGGTGGGCGAGGCTCCTGCCGAGTTGCGAGCCAGGGACAACGTCCTCACTCACTCGCGACTCAGCAGGAGCTTCGCCCTCCCATTCGGTGTCATCGGGCTGGCGTTCGGATTTCTGTCGGACGGACAGCCTTGTCCGTCCTGAAACGACGGACGAGGTTGTCTGTCGTACGGGCAGAGGGGGCGGCCACTTGAGTGATAGAAGTCTGTGGCACGCGGTTGGTCTGGACCGTGGGCCGTTGATTGGCACACGACGAGGTCAGCAGGCAGGCACCGAGCAGTGCGGTCCATCTGGCCGAGCGGGTCCAGCCAGAGGCGGTGATTGAGTGGTGCGGGCGGAGGAGAGGTGAATTCATGGAGAGGTGTTCCTGGGGGGGGAGCGGCACGGCGCTAGCCGCCGGTTCCCCTGACCGTTGT
>JAYTFV010000119.1:0-4787 GCA_043734065.1 Planctomycetota bacterium | reverse complement strand
CCACCCTCCGCCCTCCACCCGTCGAGCCGCGACGCCGGGTGCCACCCAACGCCGTTAACCCTTTTGAGGTCGGAAAAGAAGTCTTGATGCGACAGAGGTTTGTGGCGACGCTTCGGTTCTCACACTGAGGTGTCACACAGCACTCACTCGAAAGGAATCGAGATGTCGCATCAAGACGGAAATCGGAAGGACTCTGGGCCAGGGCTTCCGCATCTAAATCGAACGAACCAATTGTTGCAGTGTCCAGTCATCCGTCAAGGGCCTGTTTGGAAACGGGCCGCCGCGTGAGGAGTTCAGACGGAGCGACGCTGGGTGGCCCAGGTTGCCGCTTTGGGCGACCTGGGTGACTCGGGCACAGGAGGTTCGCGGGGAGGCGGTCCTTGACGGAGAACCCCTTCCGGCTGCGCCGCCCCGGTAGGGTCCAAAGCGACCCAACCGGGGTCACCCCGCGACAAACCGGGAAGTTGTTTTGGACCATGGCCTTACTGAGGTCAGCGCCATTGGGCGGACGCCGTCCGGCTCGCCGGCTGCTGCGGAGGAGGCTGGCTGACCATGCCAGACTGAACCCTCGCGTTCATACACTCGGTAGCCATGAAACTACCGTTTCATCAGTCCAACCTCAGTCGTCCCCCTCGTTCTCCTCCCAGCACGAATCGTCTTCCAGTCGAGTGGCGCGGCGATATTTGACTCCGTCGAAGTATCGGAACTGGTGGGTTTTCAGGAGTTCCGGCCAGCACTCGCCGGGGTGCAGGGCGGCGACTTTCCAGATCGTCGTCCGCAGGTGAATGTACGAGAGAATCTGCAGCAGCAGACCCACGACAATGCCCCATACCATGGCATTGGGAACCAGACGCTCGATCAGGAGTGAGATCAATGTCGTCGCCGCCATAATGAGCGGGATCTGGAGCAGGAAGCAGAACTGGGCGACATCAATGACCATGTTCCGTTGAGTGTGCCCGATGCAATCCAAAGGCCAGACGTGTTGCACCGGAGCCCGCCGCATGCTCGACTCCAGCCACACCTTCAGACCGGCTCGACGGGCCTGATAGAAACCCAGGCGAGCGATCGCCAGTGAGACGCACAACGCGACGGCCGTCGTGATGCCCAGCGACCGGGCACACTGACCGATCACGACTTGGTTCTGGCCCGCGTTCGGGTCGATGACCAGTGCCAACACGAACAATACGACTAAGATCACCAGGCTGGCCAGCGTGATCTTGATCCCGATCAGCGAAGCGGCCATCAGTCCCGTGATCGTGCCCCGCTCCCGATTTGGATCGTTCCGTGCCAGCCACAATCCGAGTCGGACATCGCCCATCCCGAGCTTCACGCAGAACACCGCCACCGCCAGACCGGAACTGGTGGTCAGTTCGAAGACCAACAGCCCGATCAGTCCGAAGATCGGCCACATCCACGGACGATCGAACCAGTTCTTCCGGCCATCGGGATCCTGCCCGTGCATGCCCAGCGGGAACCCGTCGTGGTCGAGATCGGCAGATTCCGCTGGACTCATGGTCGCTTCCCCGGCTGGATGGGCCGTTAGAGATCGAAGATCGGCAGACAACTACCGATTCTCAGCGGTCGAGCCGTGTTGAACTAGATCGATCCCGGTGACTTGTCCGATTCTAGCAGCAGAAGTGGGTGTCCCGCATGTGCGGAGGCATGACGCATTGTGGCACGACGCTCCGCGTCGTGAGTCACGACGCGGAGCGTCGTGCCACAATGCCTGGAGAAGACCGCTACGAAGAAGGCCATTTCATGCGAGTCCTGGTGACGTGAGTCGTGGTAAGTCCGGACATGCTGTTTCTCTCTTTCCCTTTCTGGCCGTATTGGTCAGTGCGATGGGGGCGCTGATCTTTTTGCTGGTGGCCGTCAGTTATAAGGCCCACAAAGATGCGGTGGTGCGGGCCGAGGTGGAACACGCCCTCGCGCAGTCCCAGCATGACGCCGAGGTCGCCGCGGCCCGGAATGCGATTCCGCTGCCACTGCCCGCAGACCATCCGGCCTTTCAGACGGACGCCGCCGAATTCGTGATCGCGATCAAGTCGCCCGCCAAGCAACTGCTGCCTCCCCCCGCACCGAAGGTGCCCGACCGCACCCTGGAGAAAGAAAAACTCCGCCAACAATGGGAGGCGAAGCTCGCCGCGATCCACGAAAACTGGGAGAGCCTGCAGCAGCGGTTGCAAGCCGGGCAGAAGCTGGTAAGTCGCCAGGCTCAGCAGGAGGCCGATCTCGCCGCCGAGCTGGCCCGCCTGCAAGAGGCGATCAATAAACTCCAGGCCGAGAAGGGCGACCTCAAGCAGGAAGTCAAGACGGTCAAGACCACCAAGCACACGATTGCTCAGCAGGTCGCCGAACTGCAAGCCGAACTGGCGCGTTTGCAGATCGAGAAAGCTGCCCAGGCCGACAAGTTCCAGCTCGTGCCCTATGTGGGAAATTCACCCACCCATCGTCGACCGATCATCATCGCGTGCGAAGCCAAGAGCGTGCGGTTTGCCTCCGAGGAAATCTCGCTCTCCGCCCGCGATCTGTCGGGCTTCAGCGGGGACTACAACCCGGCCCGGGCGGGCACCGAGGCACTCCTGAACTATTGGGAAACGCAGCGGCAACAGTCCAGTTCCCTGGCCGCGAGGCCGCCGGAGCCGTACCTGCTGTTTGTGATTCGACCGGGCGGGACGGTGTCGTATTATGTGACGCGGAGGCTGCTGGAGGGACTCAAGGTCGACTCTGGTTATGAACTGGTGCCGCAGTCGCAGGAACTGGTCTGGCCCGTCTCGACCCCGGACGCCAAGGCGGCCTGCCAGACCGCGATCAACAAGGCCCTGGCCGAGCGGAAAAACCTGACGGCGAAGACGGCGGATGGCCGCCTGCCCGTCGCCGAGGAATTGCAATATGAAGGCAAGGGGGGCGAGTTCATCCTCAGCGAGGTCCAGAAGCTGAGAAACCCCGAGCCGAAGACATTCGTGGGAGGCCAGCGGATCACACGCCAGGAGCGCTCACGCAGCGGGACGGGGAGCTACAAGCCACCGACAGCTCCCGCAGATGAAACGGGAGGCTTTGTGGGGCCCCGGCTGGAGGATCTGAAAGACGAGATGGGGAACCTGCCATCGCGTCGAGCGAACCCGCAGGAGGGGCAGGCCGCTCGTCAGCCAGGCCGTCAGCCAGGTTCAGGCCCTCCGTTCCCGACCGAGCCGCCACCGCGCACAGGGGGCCGAAGCACGGGCGATGTCGCGTCGACCGATGCCGTTGGTCTCCGTCGCGGTGGCTTTCCCGGTCGTTCGCAGACTCCGGGTCGCAGCCACCAGCCCAGTGGAACATCGCAGCAGTCCGGTGGAGTTCCACAGCAGCCCGGCACAGCTCGCCCACCGGGCACGCCAGTCGACCCGGATCGCGTGCTGGCGATGAATCCTGACGAATTGGATCGCGAGTTGAACGGTTCCCCCGATGCGCGAGGCCCCGTGGGCAACTTCGGAGGGGCGCGGCCGGGGATGTCGGGACGCGATCTGGCGCGACCGGGCGGTGAGGGACGCGGTGCGGGCGACAGCTCTGGCGAGGCGACATCGCAATTTGCCGATCGCGGGGCGATGAATGATCTGCTCTCTTCGCAGACCGATCAGACCCAGTCTCCCTCTCTCCAGTCTCCCTCTCTCCAGTCTCAGGCTCTCCAGTCTCAGGCTCTCCAGTCTCAGGCTCCCAGCGGTCACGGCCAGCCTCACGGATCGTCTTCCGGTCGGAAGCCATCTCCTCAGAAGTCCGGTAGCCAGCTTGGTAGCCAGCCCGGTAGCCAGCCAGGTGGTTATCCCGGTGGACAGTCTAGTAACCAGTCTGGTGGACAGCCCGGTGGTGATCGGACCTCCGCTGTGGAGACCACCGACGATCCCTCCCTCATGGGAGACTCCACACCGAACGGCGTCGTGGGAGGCAAGGGCACCTTCTCCGGAGCTGGCGGCAGCAGTGCCGCAGCTCCCGACCACATCCCGGTGCAACCCGGCGGGGCGCCAGGGGCCAGCGGTGGCAGCGGGGCCGGAGGAAGTAGTGGCTCAGGCAAACAAGGCGGACAAAGCGGACAAAGCGGCGGACGTGGTGGGCCGCAGAGATCGCCCGGTCTCAGGGGTTCGCCGAGTTCCTCGGACTCGACGGAGGCCATGCTCGCCCAGCATCTGCCTCGTCCTCTTCCAGAGCCCGCGACGAACAGCGTCGCCGCCGAACGGTATGTCGTGGTCACAATCGATTCAGAGTCGATCCAAGTGGGGAGCCATGAAATTCCCCTCGAAGAGGGGATGTCCAATCGGGTTCTGGAAACCCAGTTCTCGAAGGAACTCGCCTTAGCGGCCAAACGCTGGGGCCGTCCACCTGCTGGCTTCCACTGGCAACCGGCCCTGCGATTCCGCGTCCTCCCCGGTGGCAACCAATACTACGCCTGGCTCCATTCAGCCAGCCAGGAATGGGAGCTGCGGAACACCGTGGAGTATGTGTTTGAATGAGAGAGTTGTCAGTTGTCAGCCATCAGCCATCAGAAAGCTCGCCGGTTGCATCAAGTGGACTCCTCACCTCCTCCCTCCCCCCTCCTCTGGCTGAAAGCTGACGGCTGATCGCTGACAGCTTCCCCCCCCCATGTCCAACAAGAAAACTCGCGAACTCGCCTTCGGCTCGGACTCCTTCCTGGATGTTCTGTGCAACATGGTGGGGATCCTGGTGATCCTGATCGTGGTGGCGGGGCTGCGCATCGTCCCGGTTCCGGCCATTCCGATCGAGGCGGGCGGGACGCAGGAGCCCTCGCCGCCCAC
>JAYTFV010000118.1:0-3792 GCA_043734065.1 Planctomycetota bacterium | reverse complement strand
CTTGGCAGGTTGCTTCCCAGCAGAGCCTGCCTCCGCTTCACCTGGCGAGGGTATTGCAGCAGATTGACGTATCTCCCTGCAAGCATGGGACATCGGAGCAATGCCTCAAAAAATCCACCCGGTTACGGGTCATCCCCCCAAATAGTCGGATGAACCCTTTTTGATCAGGATACCTGCGACCGTAAAGAAAGTACCCAGCGCCAACCCAACGCCATAGATGATGCGAACGAGTATCAATACGCGCTCAGCGTGAGCGGGAACGAGTCCCAGTTTGGCGACCTCATCTCTCGAATTCGCAAACATGTAGCCATTCATCGCCAGGGACAGTATTCCAATGAAGAGCAGGATGTTGCGAGTGCGCCCCAGCTCAGCTTCACGAATCTTCTGGCCCGAGCCTTTCATTCCACGCTGGCGTTCGCTTTCAATGTCCTCGAAATCGTTGAGATCCATGAATCATGTTCTCTGAATGAAAGATTGGTGCTGCTCATGAACGACGGGACCACACGGTCGGACCGAAATGATCGTATCGAACCCTATGAATGAAGTCACGCACTCCTTGCAGTTCGATTTCTGCATCCATCGTCGGGTGGCTCCAGTCACTCCCAGGGCGGCGACAGCTCGCAGAGGATGGTGACTGGGGAACTTGAACCCCGCGTGCTTGTGGCCGGTCGGACGCCGCCGTAACATGGACCCCTTCCCGGATCGGATTCCTGCCCAGCGCTGGAACCCCGATCCGTCTTCGTTTCGCCCGTTCAGCAAGGTTCGGCTGCTATGCCGCGTGTGTTCGTCAATCAATTGGCCGATGGCTCCCCCGTCGACGAGGTGTTCCTCCTCGCCGATCGCCAGCTCCGCGCCAATCGCCACGCGGAGACGTATCTGCTGGCTCAGCTGCGAGATAAGACCGGGCAGGTCAGCGGGCTGCTGTGGAATGTCACCGAAAACTCGATCGCCCAGCTGCAGGTCGGCGATTACGTGAAGGTGAAGGGCAAGATCCAGCTGTTCCAGGGGAACCTGCAGCTGATCATGAACCGCATCGATAAAGTGGCGGCGGAGGGGCTGAACCAGGCCGATTTCGTGCAGGAGACCTCAGTCAACTCGACGCGGCTGTTGACGCGGCTCAAGGAGATTCTGCTGAGTATCGACGACGCTCCGCTGCGGACGTTGATGGAGTGTTTCCTCGACGACGAGGAGTTCATGGCCCGGCTGGCCCAGGCTCCGGCGGGGATTCGGCTGCACCATGCGTATGCGGGCGGGTTGCTCGAACACATTGTGAATCTGTTGGAAACGATCACGCGGATTGCGGATCTGTACCCCAAGGTCGACTCGCGGCTGCTGCTGGCGGGGGCGTTTCTGCATGACATTGGCAAGGTCCGGGAACTCGAGTTCGACGCGGTGTTTGGCTACACGGACGAGGGCCAGCTGATCGGCCACCTGGTTCAGGGGGTCGAAATGGTCAACGAGCATCTCCCCGAGGTAGAACGGCGGCTGGGCAGCCCCTTCCCGAAGGAGACGCTGCTGCGAGTCAAGCACATGCTGCTGAGCCACCACGGGTCGTACGAATTCGGCAGCCCGAAGCTGCCGATGACGCCTGAAGCGATTGCCCTGCACCACCTCGACAACCTGGATGCCAAGGTCAACGAATATACCACGTTGATTACCAGCGATCCGAACTCGCAATCGACCTGGACGCCGTACCAGGCCACAATGCAGCGTAAGATCTTCAAGGGCGGAGGCTGAACCGCTCGATGAATTGCCCTGTCTGGTTCTGTGTGACCTGGCGGGGTGCGATGGGCGGCATTCCGAGGGGAGACCGCATTCTCCGTTGGTGACAGGGAGCTTTCCCGTTTCGTCCTTTT
Source organism: Planctomycetota bacterium (assembly GCA_043734065.1). Taxonomy (GTDB): domain Bacteria; phylum Planctomycetota; class Planctomycetia; order Planctomycetales; family Planctomycetaceae; genus TH-plancto1. Next base: position 1,936 of record JAYTFV010000118.1, on the reverse strand, counting down.
GCCCAGTCAGGAACTACAGCGATGCGACACCTGACCTCGCTGTTCGATGTCTCGACCGACCAGGTGCGTGAGATTCTCACCCTGGCCCGCGAGCTGAAATCGCGCCTCCGCCGGGGTGAGCGTCCGCAGCTGCTGGCCGGGCACGTCCTGACCCAGGTGTTCGAGAAGCCGTCGCTCCGCACCCGCTTGAGCTTTGATGCGGCCATGATGCAGCTGGGCGGCAGCAGCATTTTCCTGTCCGGGAAGGATGCCGGTTTTGAGGGGCGCGAGGCGGTTTCGGATGTGGCCCGTGTCATCGGCGGCTACTCGGATGTGATCGCGCTGCGGACGTACAATCAGTCGCTGGTCGAGGACTTCGCTCGCTGGTCGGGGAAGCCGGTGATCAACGGGTTGTCGAACGACTGCCACCCGTGTCAGGCCCTAGCCGATGCCCAGACGATTGAAGAGGCGTTCGGGTCGTTCGATGGTTTGCGGGTGGCCTACATCGGCGATGGCAACAACGTGGCCGTTTCGCTGGCCGAGGTGTGCGGCCACCTCGGGATGAGTTTTGCCATTGGCACACCGCAGGAATATGAGTTCCCTCGCCCATTCGTGGAGCGGCTCAAGAAGCGGTTCCCGAAGCTGGAACTCTTAGAGACGAACGACCCGCACTTGGCAGCCCAGCACGCCGATGTGGTCTACACCGATGTGTGGGCCAGCATGGGGCAGGAGGACGAGAAGGAAGCCCGGCAGAAGGACTTCGTGGGTTTCCAGGTCGATGCCGCCCTGATGAAGTTGGCCCAGCGCAAGGCCCGGTTCATGCACTGCCTGCCCGCCCGCCGAGGCCAGGAAGTGACCGACGAGGTCATGGACGGCCCGCAGAGCCTCTGTTTTCCGCAAGCTGAGAACCGCATGCACCTCGCCAAGGCCGCTCTCGTCTGGGCCCTGCGCTAAAGTCGGATGGGCAATCCTGCCCGTCCCCGCGCGATGTTCGAGCGTCGTGAGCGGGTGAAGTGGTCTGCTAGAAACCTCTGTCGCTGCATCGACTCTCCAGAATTTAACGCAAAGACGCGAAGACGCGAAGGCGCAAGGACGCAAAGGAAGAGCCAGAAAGCGTGTCTTACAGCTCACTCAGCCCTCCCCCCTTGGCATCTTTGCGTTAAATTCCCCTCATCGCTTCCTCCCATGCCAGACACCCGCCATCTCGAACTGACCCCCACCGCGATCGATCCCGCGACGCTCATCGAGCGCGTGCGCTCGCACCAAGCGGGGGCCGTGGTCCTCTTTCTCGGCACCGTTCGCGAGATGACCGATGGCAAACAGACCGCCTCGCTCGACTACGAGGCGTACCCCGAGATGGCCCTGCGGCAACTCGGCACTCTCCTCGACGAGGCCCAGACCCGTTGGCCAATCATCCGCGCGGCGGTGATTCACCGGCTGGGTCATCTGGAACTCGGTGACATTGCCGTTGGAGTGGCAGTGAGCTGTCCCCATCGCAGCGCCGCCTTCGAGGCCGGGCAGTGGGTGATGGACCGGATCAAAGAGGTCGTCCCGATCTGGAAGAAAGAGAACTGGGCCGACGGCACGACAGAATGGGTGCATCCTCAAGCGGGCGAGGGGCGGCGTCAGCCCAATACCGCTTCCTCAGTGGATAAGTATTGATTCGGCAAAGGTTTTCTGCAATTTGGAGAGGCCGTAGTGGATCGGTTTTTTGCCGGGCCATTTGGAGCGTCCGCGTTTGATGACACGGGGGTTGATGCGGTTTCTGCGGAGGGGGACGGGTTCGTCGGCGATCTCGGCCAAGAGGTTTTTGTACTACGTTTGTCTTTGGACCGGTGTCGCGCGGGGCGGGCATTCGGGGAGTCGGGTTTGCAGGATCTGAAAGGCCCCCGTGAAGGAGAGGCGATCGGGGTCCACTCGGTGTTGTGCGGCGGCGGCGAACATCGTTTTGCGGATC
>JAYTFV010000117.1:0-5729 GCA_043734065.1 Planctomycetota bacterium | reverse complement strand
TCGGCGACCGGGTAGGCGATGCCGTTCTCGATCCGCACGATGGCGGGGTTCGAGGACTCGACGGTGGCGGTGGTCGTCACGTCGCGCGGGTCGCTGGCACCGAACAGGCCGGTGACGGCGAGTTGCTGCCTGGCTCGCGGGCCGGTCAGGGTGAAGGCGGGCGGGGTGAGTTCGAGCCGCTCGGGGACAGTGGTGTCTTGGGCCGAGAGGAGGCTCGACAGAGCGAGAAACAGTGCGAATGTCGCCAGCACGTAGGACGGGCCCACGTGGGACGGGCACATTTGCCCGTCCGAGTGAGGTTTCACCACGAAGGCACAAAGCCACGGAGAAGAGGACGCTTCCCGTGTGGCGAAGGTGTGTGCGGAATTCATAGGTTCGCTCCGTTGGCTGTGTCCACGTCCACTCAACACGGCGGACTTACGTCCGCCGCTCGCTGTCTACACTCCACTGCCGAGAGACTTCGGAAGTCTTCCCCCGCATTCGGATGCGGGTTCCGGCCCCCCACGTTCTGGCGAACGTGGCTACGCAGAGATCACTCCACGATCACGCCTGCGATCGGAGCTGACACCGTCAGCTTCGCATTCGCCGGGGAGACCGCTTTCACTTGCAGTTCGGCTGCGGGGCCGGGGGCGGCGTCGGCTGCGGCACTGAGGATCAGGTCCGCCTCCGACTTGTCTGCCGGGATCACGACCTCGGCGGCCGTCAGTCCGGAGGTGGCCTTGTCGACGGTGAGTTTGATTTCGCCGGTGTAGGCCGGGTTACGGGTCACGGTGATCTTCACCGGCAGTTGGGCACCCTTGGCGAGCTTGGCCCCGCCCGCCACAGCCACCGTGAACGGCGGTTGGGTGCGGTAGAGGATGCCAGGGGCCACGGCGACCGAGATGTCGTTCCCCTTCTTGTGAGTGCCGACGATCACCACGGTGAATGGCCCGAGCGGGGCCTGGTCGTTGGCGGTGAACTCCAAAGTGACCTCGTCCTTGCCCTTCTCGATCGGCTTCATGGCCAGCGTGATGCCGCCGGGGAGGGCGTTCTGGTTCGGCTCGGTGGCGAGCGGGATGGCCTCGTCGATTCCCTCCCCGCGCTGGGCGATCACCTTGACGGTGGCTTTGAGTTCCTTGCCGAAGATGATCTCCGCCGGTTCGGTGCGGAGGGTCAGCTTGCCAGCCGGTGCCACGCCCAGAGCCATCGCTCGTGAGACCGTCGGCGGGATCAGGCGAGTGCCGCTCCACTGGCCGCGCAGGGCCTCCTCGACATCGCCGACCGCTTCGAAGTCGCGGTCGCCGATCTTCGCCTTGCCGATCACTCGCACCTGCGTCAAAGCTCCCGTCGCAGCGTCCTTGGCCGCTGTCACCGTGATCACAGCTGCGTTGAGACCCGGTCCGATGCGGGTCGGGTTCGAGGTCAGACCCGCGGGTAGATCGGTCAGTTGCAGGTCAATCACCCCCGCGTAATCGAGCCGAGCCACGGCCACTGCCAGCGATGCCGTTCCGCCAGCGGGGACGTTCAGCGTGTCAGCGCTGGCAGCGAGCTTGAACCCCGGCTGGTACTCCTGAACCGCGATGCGGTAGCCGTACTGGTTGCCGCCGCGCTGGTTGAGTTCGCCGACCTCGAAGTAGTAGACACCATCCGCCGGGAAGGCGAAGTTCAACCGGCCCTCGGCCTTGCCCTCGTCATCGGCTGTCGCGAGTTGGCCTCCCTTGGCATCCAGCATGCGCAGCACCAGATCGGTCGGAGCTGCCAGCGAGCGGGTCAGGCCGGTGAACAGGAACCGCTGTCCGGCCTTGGCGTCGATGCGGTACTTGTCGGTGTCTTTCGGCTTGTCGAGGCGACCGCTGATCTGTTGCCCGAGGGCGAGCGGCTGAGCCTGTTCGATGGTGTCGTTCGGCTCGGTATCGACCACTTCACCCGTCGCGGTCAGTTCGGTATAGGCGAACGCCGATGACTTGCCGCCGGGACGTTTCGAGTTCACCAGCGTCCAACCCAGGGCCGCATCCGCAGCCGATTCGAGTTGTGACGGAGCGGCGTCCGCGCCGCCGATCCCCGCGAATTGCACGCTGGTCTTCTGCCCGCGTGCGATCCCCACCGGCAAGGCCATTTGCACCGCCGGGAAGTCGCCGATTCGCAGCCGGTAGCGATGGTTGCCGCCGCCCGCGTAGCGAATGTCGCGAACCTCGACGATATAGTTCCCGGCCTCGGGGGCTTTGAACGCAATCTGCGGGTCGGAGCTGAGCCCCTCGGCGTCGTCGCAGTAGGCGATCTCGCGGCCATTCTCGGCATAGATATAGAGGCTGGCATCGAGCGGCGACCCGAGCCGCCGGGCCAGGACTTCGAGGGTGATGAGTTGGTCCTTGTCGGCCTTGAACTTGAAGAAGTCGCGAGTCAGGTTCTCGACGACGCCATCAATGGCACACGGGATCGCGACCTCTTGCGGCGTCTTGAGTGCCCCGTTCCCCGCGGCTTCGGCTACGGTCGGCAGATCATCCACACAGAACAGCTTCAGGTTGCTCACCCCGCGAGGGGAGAAGACGCGGACCGCATGAATCCCGACCGGGGCATACGGTTGGACGGTGAGATCGAACGCCACCTGGCCCGGTTCCTTGCCGTTCTTCTCGCCCGGTGTGAGCGTCGAATTGCAGGGGATGGTGGTCCAGATCCCCGTGACGCCGTCGAGACCGCCGCCATTCACCGTGATCTTCGTGACCTGACCTGGCGGGACTGCACCTGGAGAAACGCTGCTAATCTGAGGAGCCTGAGCCAGTGCCGTGACTGCGAACATCCCCACTGCCACTCCAGCCAGCAGGAGTTTCACGACCAGACAGCGATGAGACCAGTGGAGCGGGGCACTCATGCGGACGGGCCAATGGGGAGGGTGGGACTGGCGGGTGAATTGAGGCAGGACGCATCAACCCATCCAAATACCTTAGTCGGTTCCCAGACCGTGGGGAAGCCATGCTGAGAAAATGCGGGGGTCAGAACAGCGAAGCTGATGTGGCCCAGGATTGAGTCACGACGCGGAGCGTCGTGCTACATTGGGCTGGCCCTTGCAATTCCCCACTGATCCTCAAAAATCCAGGTTCCCCCGCTGGACGGTTGTTCGCTGACTGGCCGGGGACGAGGAGACGTTCTGCATGGCTGCCCGCAATTCCGCCCCCGCGTCCGGTGACGAACCGGCCGATGAGATTCAGTTCGTCTCCATCAGCGACGAGACGCGGCGGCGGTATCTCAACTATGCCATGTCGGTCATCATGTCGCGGGCGTTGCCGGATGTGCGGGACGGCTTGAAGCCGGTGCATCGCCGCATCCTGTATGCGATGTACGAGGATCTCGGCCTAACCCCGGATGCCAAGTTCGCCAAGTGCGCGTTGATCACCGGCCAGACCACGGGGCACTACCACCCGCATGGTGATGTCTCCGTCTACGACGCTCTGGTTCGCATGGCGCAGCCGTTCTCACTCCGTGAGCCACTCGTCAACGGACAAGGGAACTTCGGCTCGGTCATTGGCCTCCCCCCTGCTCATCAGCGGTACACCGAAGCCAAGCTGACCAAGGTCGCCGATCAGTTGATGAACGAGCTGCGGTACCTGACGGTCGACATGCGGCCCAACTACTCCGCCACGCGGGAGGAGCCGGTGGTGCTCCCCGCGCGGTTCCCGAATATTCTGGTGAACGGAGCATCGGGGATCGCGGTCGGCATGGCGACGAACATGCCGCCGCACAACCTCAGCGAGACGATCAAAGCCGCCGTGTATCTCATCGACGAACCCGAGGCGAGTACCGCTCAGGTGATGACCAAGCTGCGCGGGCCGGACTTCCCGCTGGGGGGCCGGATCGTCACCGACCGTCTGGAACTGCGAACCATTTACGAGGAGGGACGCGGCACGATCAAGGTCCGGGCCGAGTGGGCTCTCGATAAGGAAAAGGGCAAGGAGATCCCGCACCGGATCGTGATCCACACGATCCCCTACGGCGTCGAGACCGGCCCGCTGATGAGTTCGCTGGGCGAGATTCGCGACTCGCGCAAGCTGCCGCAGCTGGTCGATGTCGCGGACGAGTCGGACGATGAGCATGGCCTGCGGATCATCGTCGAGATCAAGAGCGGAGCCGACCCGGAAGCGGTGATGGCGTACCTGTTCAAGCACACGCGACTGGAAGATAACTTTGCCTACAATGCGACGTGCCTCGTCCCGGATGAGCATGGAGTGCTCGGGCCGAAGCGCTGCGGGCTGATCGAGATTCTCAAGCACTTCCTGACGTTCCGGTTCGTCACGGTGCGGCGGCGGTATGAGTTCCTGCTGGCACAACTTGAAAAGCGAATCCACATCCTCAAAGGGTTCGAGATCATCTTCGATGGCCTCGATAAGGCCATCAAAATCATCCGGGCCAGCGACGGCAAACAGGACGCAGCCGAGAAGTTGATGAAGGCGTTCCCCCTCGACAAGGAGCAGACCGACGCCATCCTCGAACTCCAACTCTATCGCATCTCGCAACTCGAAATCGGTCGCATCCGTCAGGAGCTGCACGAGAAGGAGACCGAGGCCAAGCGCATCCGCAAGATCCTGGCCAGCGACAAGCTGCTGTGGGGCGAGGTCCGCAAGGAACTGGAACAGATCGGCGACGAACTGGGTGGTAAACGCCGCACCGCTCTGGGGACATCGGACGAGATCAGCGAGTACGATCCGCAGGCGTACATCGTCCGCGAGAACACGCACATCGTGCTCTCGACCGAAGGCTGGGTGCGGCGGATCGGGAAGATTTCGACGCTCGACAAGCTGCGGATGCGCGAGGGGGATCAACTGCTGACGGTGTTGCCGTGCAGCACGCTCGACAACGCGATCTTCTTCAGCAGCGACGGGACTGCGTACACGCTGCCCGCCGAACAGATCCCGGCGAGTACGGGGTACGGCGAGCCGCTGTCGAAGCATATTCGGCTGAGCGACGGGGCCAGTCTGTTTGCCGCCCTGAGTACCGACACGCGGTTCACGCCGCCCGATACCGAGGTCGACGACCAACCCGCCCCCGCTCCGTACCTGCTGATCGTGACAGCCAGCGGTCAGGTGATGCGGCTCTCGCTGTCGTCGTTTCGGTTGCCTTCGACGAAGGCCGGACGGCGGTACTGCCGCCTCGTCGAGAAGGACAAGGTCGTGCATGTGGAACTGGTGGAGGAGACCGACACCGTGTTCCTGATCTCGCGCGACGCGAGGTTGATTCACTTCTCCGTGACTGATGTTCCGGTGTTGTCAGGAGCGGGGAAGGGCGTGCGAGGGATCAAGCTCGACGCGGGGGACGTGCTGCTCGGAGCGATGAAGATGTCGCGCCCGTCCGACACCTTGAAGGTCATCAACGACAACGACAAGCCGATGAGCTTCGGCCAGATGAAGTACTCCGTCACCAGTCGCGGTGGCAAGGGAGTCAAGGTGGCTCAACGCTCGACGATCAAATCCATCATCAAGCCAGACCTGATCCTGCCCGACTGGGGACAGGTCGAAGGGTGAATGTGGCACGACGCTCCGCGTCGTGAGTGACGACGCGGAGCGTCGTACCACATTCCGTTGTAAGACGGCCTTTCCAGGCCGTCTCGCTGCGAGACAGCCCCCGAGGACGGCCTGGAAAGGCCGTCCTATCCAGTCGGTTTTCTCCGTCCGCCGGGTGCCACTGACGAGGGCTTTGACCCGCCAGTGAGATTGGAAGGATAACGCTCGGCTAAGCTGCTGGGGCTGCCTCGGACGACG
>JAYTFV010000116.1:0-5656 GCA_043734065.1 Planctomycetota bacterium | reverse complement strand
GATCACCGACAGTCCAATTAGCAGCCCCAGCAGACGCACGGACTCGTCCTGACTGCCAAACACCGCGATCCACATCCGCAACAGAGCCTGCCAGCACATGGGAGTAGAATCGTTGGTCAGGACCAGGAACAAGTCATCGGCTGACTCACTCGCCAGGTTCACGCTGTGGATCTCATCGCGCCACAACCCCCCGGCGGACGACCAGGCCAATAGCCGAGGGACAATCAACGCGATCAACACCAGAATCCGCAGGCACCATTGCCAGGCGTGCGGCTGGGAGTGCGGTTCGTCGGCCAGTGATGCCGTCATAGGGGGGCTTCCGTGATCTCTTCGCGGCTCAGAACACTAATCCCTGGATCAATGAGAACATGCCGAGCGCGAGGTGTATTTCAGAACGGAGGTGCCTGCAAGATCAGATTCCGGAGGACACGAATTAAGTGCCAGACGCCCTTTGTCATTATCGCAATCATGGAGATCGGCACTCGTCATGATCTTGTGGGCCTGGTCTTGTACGACTCACGTCTGAAATCTGCGATCCCTGCGCAAATTGACGATGGCCTGGAGTCCTTTGCACCCTGAAGGAGTGCAGAGGAGTGCAAAGCTGTGGCTCAAGTTTGGCAGATGGCTGACGGCCTCGCACTTCGATTGCGGCTATGCCGCACTGGGGGTTTCGTGTGTTTCGTGGTGGAACTGACCCTTCCTGGGAATGGGGTTGAGGCGACAACCGGGGTGCTCTCGGATTTTACCGACGATCAGGACGCACGCACGTTGCGTCGGCAGACATTTCGCCCCCAAACTCTGGCGTCTGGTCCGGTCGGGACTTAACCTTGGTGGTTTGGTTTCGCGCTCCCGGTGCGCGCGGTGTTGTCAGTCTGGGATTCGTCATGCCGCATCGATTCTTCTCTGTTCATTCCGCGAACTCAATTGCTCGACCGGTGGTCATGCTTGGGCTGGCGTTGCTGGCTGCTTGTCTATTCGCTGTCTCGCAGTCCGGGCTGCGCGGGGAGGATCTCCCTCCGGAGACGAATCACCCGACTGGGTTTCGCCCGCGCGTGGTCGCGATTCAAGGGGCGCGGCTCGTCACGGCTCCCGGCCAAATCATCGACGGCGGGACGCTGGTCATTCGCGATGGCCTGATCGTCGCGGTCGGGAAGGATGTGGTCATTCCGGCCGGAGCTGAACTCATTCCCGGCAAGGACTTGGTGGTCTATCCCGGCTTCATCGATGCGATGTGCGAGGCCAAGCTCAAGCCGATCGCACCGAACCCGGATGCCGAACGTGTCGTCCATTACGACGAGAACTTATTAGCTGCCACTCGCCCGGACAATCGGCGCGGGATGACACCGGATCTGCAAGTCGGCGAACTCGCGATCCGCGATGCGGAGTTCCAGTCGACTCGCCGCAAGGCCGGGATCACCGATGTCCACCTCGTACACTATGCCCCCGTGGTCGGTGGCCAGACTGCCCTCGTGTCGCTGTCGGGACTGCCCGCGCGCGAGTCGGTGGTCCGGTCGGGAGGCATGTGTTCCTTCCTGCTCGCACCGCCGCCGGAGCTGCCGGACTCGCACCACTCCTACCCGGTCACGCTAATGGGGGCCACAGCCCATCTGCGACAGGCCCTCCTCGACGCGACTCATCATCGCGAGCATCTGGCCCTCGCTAAGAAATTCCTGGCGACGATCTCGCCGCCGCATGAAGACCCGGTGCTGAACGCGCTGTCCAAGGTCATGTCGAAGGAGATCACTCCGCTGTTCCTCGTCCCGCACTATGCCGGGCGCGATGAACTCGATCGGGCGCTCGACTTCAGTGAGGAGTTCAAGCTCGCCCCGGTTCTGTGCATCGGCACCGAACCGTTCACCGCGATCGACCGCATCGCCTCCTCCCAGTGCCCCGTGATCGTGTCGCTCGATCTGGGTGAGAAGCCGAAGTTCTCGCTCAAGGATCTCAAGGAGAAGAACAAGAACAAGGACCACGAACTGAAGGTCTCGGCGGTCGATGGGCTGCGCGTCGAGGTCGAACCGCCGCAGCGTTACCAGGACGACCGCGTCGCCCATTGGAAGAAGCGAGCCGCACTGCCGGGGCAGTTGGCCGCTCAGGGGGTCCGCATGTCATTCTCATCGAAGGGCCTCAAGCAACCCGGCGACTGGCTGGAGCATGTGCGGCTGCACATGGAGTATGGGTTGACCGAGGACCAGGCGGTGGCGGCCCTCACTCGTGACGCCGCTGTGATCCTGGGTGTCGAGTCGCAACTCGGCACGCTCGCCACCGGGAAGCGCGGGCATGTGGTGGTCCTCAGTGGGCCGCTCTCGGACAAGGGAGCCAAGGTCCGCTATGTGCTGCTGGACGGTCTGACCTACGAGTTCAACAAGCCCCAGGCCAGCGACGACAAGGACGCCATACCGCCCGCCGCCCAGCTCACCGGGCACTGGGAGATGAAGATCGAGTCGGGCAAGGAGCCGACCGAAGCGACGCTCGACCTGGCCCAGGACGGCAACCGACTCACGGGAACGCTCAGCAGTGAATCCGGCGAGGGGCGCATCGCCAGCGGCTCGATTAGCGGCAAGGTGGTGAAGTTCACCGTCGAGATCGGGGCCGGGGACAAGACGATCGAACTCAAGTTTGTCGGCACTGTCGATGAGAAGACCCAGCTGAGCGGGACGTTGGAGTCGGCCTTTGGGGCTCCGGCCAAGTGGTCGGCGAAGCGCATCGGCGGAGTCGAACAGAAGCCGAAGCCGGGTGCCGCCAAGCCGGGCGAGAAGACCCCGGAAGCCGCAGTTGTCATTCAGTTACAACTCGACGAAACCGAACCGGAGCTCAAGACCGACAAGGCCCAGGACGCCGCTAGTCCGAAAGCGGACGACCAGGCGAAGACCGATCCGGTCATGGAGGACGACGAGACGAAGCCTTCCAAGCCCGGTGCCGGTGCGGACGACAAAGGCAAGAACGCCAAAGATCGCGGCAAGATCGCACCGGACTATCCGACCGAGCTGGAGAGCGACCGCCTGCAGAAAGCGGACTCAACCGGAGGCAACGTTCTGATTCGCGGCGGCACGATCTTCACTGGCACCGGCGAGGTGCTGGAGAACTCATCGATCCTGATCGAGAACGGCAAGATCAAAGCCATCGGGGCCGCCCTCGCTGCTCCCGATGGAGTCCGCGTGATTGACGCGAAGGGCCGGTTTATCCTCCCCGGACTGATCGACACGCACAGCCACATCATGATCGAGGGCGGCGTCAACGAGTACTCGCAATCGGTCGTGTGCGAAGTGCGGATCAAGGACACCATCCGCTCCAATGATGTGCATGAGTACCGCGCGCTGGCGGGCGGCGTGACCACGGCGCGGCTGCTGCATGGGTCGGCGAACACGATCGGGGGACAGGACGCCGTCGTGAAGTTGAAGGTCGGACAGACCGCGCGGGAACACCTGTTCGAGGCCGGGCCGCAGGGGGTCAAGTTCGCCCTCGGCGAGAACGTCAAGCGGAAGGGCGGGCGGTTCCCGAACACGCGGCTCGGCGTCGAAGCCGTCCTGCAACGGGCGTTCTTCGAGGCCCTCGACTACCGCCGCCGCTGGATGGAATACGACCGCGAGAAGAAGACCCAGGGGGAACTGGCGGGGCTCCTGCCACCGCGACGCGACCTGCGTCTCGAAGAACTCGTCGACATCCTCGAACACCGCACGCTCATCCAAAGCCACTGCTACCGGGCTGATGAAATCCTGATGCTGCTGCGGACAGCGGAGGGTCTCGGCATCCGCGTGCAGTCGCTCCAACACGTGTTGGAGGGGTACAAGATCGCTCCCGAGATCGCCAAGCACGGGGCGAGTTGCAGCACGTTCTCCGACTGGTGGGCGTATAAGATCGAGGCGTACGACGCGACACCGTTTAATACGTCGATGCTGCACGATGCTGGGGTCAATACCGTCGTGAAGAGCGACGACGGCGAGCTGATGCGGCAGATGAACCTGGAAGCGGCCAAGTCGCTCAAGTATGGCAACATGCCGGTGCAGGACGCCTTGCAAATGGTCACGCGGAACTCCGCCCGCGAGTTGGGAATTCAGAGCCGCGTCGGGACTCTCGAAGTCGGCAAGGATGGCGATGTGGCGATCTACAACGGGCACCCGTTCAGCCCGTTCTCGCGGGTCGAGATGACCCTCATCGAAGGGGAGATTCGGTTCCAGCGCGACAAGCACCCAACGGCAATGACGGCCAAGGGACTGGAACGAACGGCCAAGGTGGCTCCGCTCGTCATGGCTCCGGCTGAGGTGCGGACGAAGAAGTTGGAACTCCCCGCTGGCCCGGTCAAACTTCCGTACGCGATCATCGGGGCCACGATCCACCCGGTCGACAAGCCGGACATCATGGGTGGCTCCATCGTCGTGCGGAATGGCAAGATTGAAGCGGTCATGAATGGGCCGGGCATTCCGATGGATGTCCAGGTGATCGACGCCACCGGGTTGCACGTCTACCCCGGTCTGATCGACGCGGGCACCACGCTGGGCATCGCGGAAATCGAACTCATCGAGGTCACGCAAGACGCCGCCGAGATCGGCAGGTTCCAGCCCGACCTCCGCGCCGGGATCGCCGTCAACGTCGAGAGCGAACTCGTGGAAGTCGCCAGGGCTGGGGGGATCACCACTGCATTTCTGCGGCCTCACGGCGGGATCATTGGCGGGCAATGCTCGCTGATTCAAACGGCCGGTTGGACCTCGGAAGAGATGGTCCGCAACTACACCGCGGGCCTGTCGCTGAACTGGCCCGAGGACGACGAGAACCAACAGCGGCTGGCCCGGTTCCTTAAGGAGTGCCGCCTGTACGAATCCGCCCGCTCGAACAAAGAGACCGCCAACACCGTCCTCCGCGACCCGCGCTACGAGGCCATGCGGCCCTACATCACCGGCAAGAAACGCATCTTCGTCGAAGCCCACAGCCGCCAGCAAATCGCCGGAGCCCTGATCTGGGCTGAGGAAGAGAAACTGAAGATCGTCATCACCGGCGGGACCGAAGCCTGGAAATTGGCGAGTGAACTCAAGGCCCGCAAGGTGCCGGTCATCGTCGGTCCGGTGATGCAGGCTCCGATCGAGAATTGGGATCCGTACGACGCTCCGTACGCGAATCCAGGTCGCCTGTTCGAAGCGGGCGTGCAGTTCTGCATCCGCTCCGATAACGCGAGTAACAGCCGCAACGCCCCGCTCGAAGCGGCCCGCGCAGTGGCGTTCGGTCTGCCGGAGTCCGAGGCCCTCAAGTCGGTCACGCTCCACGCCGCCCGCATCCTGGGGATCGACAAGGAGTGCGGCTCGATCACTCCCGGCAAGCGAGCCGACCTGATCATCACCGACGGCTCACCGCTCCAGACGACGACTCAAATCAAAGCCACATTCGTCCACGGCCAACCCTTCGCCCCGGAGAGCCGCCAGACGAGGCTCTACGAAAAGTACCGGGCCCGGCTGACGCCGCAGGAGTGACCTCCCCGTAGCCACCTTCGCCAGAAGGTGGGCGAATGGGAGTCGACGTGACCTCGACGAAAGATCCCCGAATGAATTGTGAGGTTCGGTCGAAGCCGTGTGCAGGCCGCCCACGTTCTGGCGAACGTGGCTACAAGGCGTGAATCCAATTATCCCGAAGGGATTCCAGCCCATAGCCGGTGGTGAGCGCAGCG
>JAYTFV010000115.1:0-2743 GCA_043734065.1 Planctomycetota bacterium | reverse complement strand
CGCTTGGAGAGTTGAATCAGCATCGGTCTCAGAAGTCATTGCCCGCTTCAATCAACCCCACGTCGGCTTGCCGCTTACCGCTCGATGAGTCGTACGGCGTGACACCGCAGTAGCGCGACAACTGCTTGCCAGTGCGAAAGCGGTCGAAGCGTCCGATGACGGCACGCATCACCGTCGCGGGCATCCTGCTGTTGCCGACCGACCTGAAGCCGGGTGAGAAACGGCCGGTCGTCGTCTGTCAGTACGGTCTCGAATGAGTCCCGATGGACACGATCAGCAGCCCCGGTTCGGACGGCTACATGTACTACAAGAGCTTTGCCCTGGAACTGGCCAATCGCGGCTTCATCACCTACGCGCCGCAGAATCCGTATCGCGGCAAGGATCTGTTCCGCACGCTCCAACGCAAGTCGAACCCGCTCGGCCGGTCGCTGTTCAGCTACATCATCCCGCAGCATCTAGTGACGCTGTGCTGACTCGCGACGCTTCCGAACGCGGACAAGGACCGACTCGCGTTCTATGGGCTGTCGTACAGAGGCAAGACGGTCCCCCGCTCCTCGTCCCCGGTCGCAAAGTCGAAATTCCCGCTTCTCCCGGACAGTGTCTTAGCTCAGAACCTCTCATCGCGGGCCGCCTCACGGTATAACTCCGGTCCAATGTTGTTGTGTAGAGACATCATTGGGGGTGTGGCATGGGACGACAAAGATTTGGTTATGCGGTGATGCTCTTGGCGTGCAGCACGTTCTGTTTTGCAGAAGATGATCTGCGTGAGCGACTCAAGGATGCCAACGGGGCGCGAACGGACCTGTGGGTCTACAACGACATCCGCCAGGCGATGGCCGAGGCGAAGAAGCAGAACAAGCCGCTCTTCGTCACTTTCCGCTGCGTCCCGTGCAAGGACTGCGCGGCCTTCGATGCCGATGTGGCCAATGGGAATGATCGAGTACAGGCTCTCGCCAAGGAAAAATTTGTCTCGGTGCGACAGGTCGAGATGAAGGGAGTCGATCTCTCGCTGTTCCAGTTCGATCACGACCTCAACTGGGCTGGCATGTTCGTCAACGCGGACGGTGTTGTCTATGCCCGTTATGGGACGCAAAGCGCGGAAGGCTCCGACGCCTACAACTCGATCGACGGACTGCTCCACACGATGAATCGAGTGCTCGAACTGCACGCCAACTACCCGAAGAATCTTGCCGAATTGAAGGGGAAGCGGGGCGAGCCGAAGCTGGTTAGCAGCGCCCTCGAACTACCGGGCCTTCGCAATCCCGAGAAATATGCCGAGCAAACAACGCGGCAGAACTGCATTCACTGCCACAACATTCACGACGCCGAACATCAGCACGCATTGAATACCAAGACGTACTCGTCCGAGATGTTGTTCAAGTACCCACTGCCCGACAACATCGGGTTGATGATAGACCGCAAGAGCGGCATTCGGATCGAGCGTGTCATCGCCGGATCAGCGGTTGCCAGCACGAAGCTGCAGCCGGGCGAAGACCTCTTGCGGATGAACGGCCAGCGCATCACCTCCATTGCCGACATGCAGTGGGTGTTGCATCACCTTCCGAACACCGACACACAAGTCGATGTGGAAACAAGCGTCTCGGGCAAACACATCGTGCCACTCAAGGCCGGTTGGAGGCGGTACGACTTCTCGTGGCGCGGCTCGATGTGGAATGCCCCGCCGCGATTTGAGGCTTGGGCACCAGTTCTCGCCCCGGAATCCAGAGCGAAACTCGGTCTTCCCGAGACCGACACGGCTCTCGAAATTCGTTGGATCAACCGCAATGGAGCCGGTGGCCGGCAAGCCTTAGACGATGGTCTGCGAGAGAAAGACATCATCGTCGCTGTGGCGGGTCAGCCACTGCGCATGAACACACGTCAGTTCAACATGCACATCAAGCTGTACTACAAAGTTGGCGAAGTACTGCCACTGACGGTCCTCCGCAATGGACAACGAGAAGAACTCAAAATCCGACTCGTTGAGTAGCCGACACGACAGTTTCTAGCTCCGTTTCGGAATCTCCCCGGTGCTTTTGACCAATCAGAGACTGTGACTACTGAGTCACTGAGAACCATTGGGCGAACAATCGTCATTGAACCCGAATCGCAGTCCTCATGAGAATCTCCGAACTTGCTGTGTTTCACGTGCGGATCGAACTGCGAAACCCACCTCAACAATTTACTAAAGGGGATTGAATCCTGCGAATCGACCCGCGCGCCGCTGGGGTACATCAGCAACTGATCTAGTCCTACGCGATGACGCTGCAGCGTGAGAAGTTGTTGCGACAGATCCGCGCGGCCATCCTCGTCGAACTGGCGAAGATGCATTTAGAGAGCGGTGATCGAGAAATCGGACCGGCACTCCAACGCCGACTGGCCCATGCCGTGGCGAGATGACTGCTGACAGACGTTCAGGGCTAAACGGACCCACAGAAATAGTGAGGCAGGTGAGCCGTGTGGCGTCAGCGGCTTTGCACAAAATGTAGGGTGGGCACTGCCCACCACAAACAATGGTGGAATGGTGGGCACTGCCCACCCTACTGGTCGATCTATCGAAAAATGTCAGGCATCGAAACTTCCAAACGGCATGTTCTCTTGGCCATAACGAACCTAGCCGCCTGACATTTTTCGATAGTTGGACCACTACATGAAATATGCAACCTGATTATTTGTGCAAAGCTGGCGTCACTCGCCTTCAATGTCCCAAAGACACGTTCACAGGGCTGATCGACCAATTAGCGAC
>JAYTFV010000114.1:0-9027 GCA_043734065.1 Planctomycetota bacterium | reverse complement strand
CTGGTCGACCTCGTTCAGCGCTTCCAGGGACAGTGGGGCCTGCTTCGAGGCAGGGCCACTCGCCTCGGTCCCCGACTCGGCAGGCATTCGCTGCTTGAGCTTGAGTAACGGTCCGGTCGCCTTCGTCCAACTGGTGACCAGCGCTGGTTCGGCGGTGGCCAACTCCTCCAGCTTCAGGTTCAAATCAAACTGCTCGCCCATCCCCATGAAGAACCGATGCTTGGCCGACACGATCACCCCGTTCGACTTCTGAATCAACAGCGTCGTCCGCCGTCCCAGCGGGGCGTCGATCTCCAGTTGCCAGCACGGTTGCGTGTTCGCCACCAGTTCGCCGATCAGCCGGTAACGATTCTCCCCCTCGGTCCATTCCGCATCCGGAGTGAGCTTGGCATATGTCGGAAAGACCCCGAACCGTAGCTTGACCCAGTGGTGTTGGCCGCCGTGAGTGTGCCGCTGGGCAGCGAGACCGGGCGAGGGAAGCCCCTCGGCATCGAACTCGATCCGCCCGAACTGAGCCTGCCAGGGCTGTTCGTCGCTCGTCTGGTCCATCAGATACAGCACGACCTGAAAGCCGCTCGTTTGAGGCAGCACCAGGCAGCGGATCTCTGAGTCCCGCACTGGCTGGGAGGCCCCACTCGCGGCAGATTCACTCAACACGGCGGTATACCGAATCGAAAGCGGCTTGGTCGCCGCCGCGTCTTCGGCTGCCACTCCGCGTGCAATCAGAACCAGGGCGACACAGACACACAACACGCGAAACATGGCAGACTCCATTCGAGAGGTACGGTCCCGCATCTTCGCGAGCCGGAGTGGAATCGACAAGCGGGAGGGCGATCTGTCGTAGCTGCGTTCGCCAGAACGCGGGTGATCTGCCGTCGACCTGGCCCCAGCGAGTGATCGCTCGCAGGTGCAGTTGGCGTGTTCCGGCTCCCCACGTTCTGGCGAACGTGGCTACCGTTCCTCGACAGGATTGCCATCTCCTTCATCGACCGGGACAATGCCTCTGGTTCGTGGTCTGGGACAAGGCGTCATGATTCAGAATCCTTGGAGAGGTCGTCGGATGTGGTGGCTGCTTCTGCTGTTGATCCCGCAGAGCTGGGGGGCGATCGTGCTGTCGTCCTGGCGTCGACCGGGGTTGGGTCAGAGTGAAAGGTGTCAGGAACCATTCTTTGTTAGTTCTCCTGTGTTTTGACCGGAAATGATTCCTGACACCATTGATTCCGCTTTGACACCATTGATTCCGCTTTCAGCAAACGGCCGATCAACCATGACCAGTTCGTCTCCCGAATACCGATTGACTTCGAACTCCGAAGCCGAGACATCGCGCTTCGGCCAGCGGCTCGCCAGGGCGTTGTCCCCCGGCACCGTCTTTGCCCTCCAAGGCCAGCTCGGAGCCGGTAAGACCCGCCTCGTGCAGGCCATCGCCGCTGAACTCGGCTGCAGCCAGTCCTTCGTCGTCAGCCCCACGTTCACGCTGATCCACGAGTACGATGGCCAGTTGCCGGTCTATCATGTCGATGCGTATCGGCTCAAGGACTCGGACGAGTTCCTCGACATGGGGGGCGGGGAACTGCTCTATGGAGACGGCGTGTGTCTGATCGAGTGGGCCGACCGCATCGGCGATGTGCTGCCACAGGACCATCTGCGGGTCGAGATTCAAGTCACTGGCGAGCAGTCGCGGGTCTTCCACTGCCAAGCCAGCGGGCCGCTGTCGCAACAGATCATCGCGTCGTTGTAGTTCGACTGTTGGAGTTCAGGCTTGAGCCTGCTCCAACTGCGTTCGGTGATCAGGCACTGCCAGCCGCAAGACAGGCGAAAGCCTGAACTCCAACAAGGTGTCAGAGGTGTCAGGTTCCTAACACCTCTGACACCTTTAACCGGCCACTCCTCACGACCGCCGTGTGCGTTCCTTGAGGATCGGCTGGAGTTCCTGCACAAAGTCGTTTACGTCCTGGAACGAGCGATAGACCGAGGCGAACCGCACGAAGGCCACCTGATCGACGAGTTTGAGCGAGTCCATGACCTGCTCGCCGATGTAGCGTGAGGGAACTTCGCGATCGAACTGGGCGTAGACCTCGCGTTCGATGTCGCTGACGATCCGCTCGATCTGGTCGGGGCTGATGGGCCGCTTGTAACAGGCTTTCTCGATCCCCGCGCGGATCTTTTCGCGATCGAAGGGAATACGAGCGCCGTCCTTCTTGATGACCTTGAGCGGCGACTCTTCCAGCTTCTCATAGGTCGTAAACCGGCGACCGCAGTCGAGGCACTCGCGGCGGCGGCGGATCACATACTCCTGGCTGCCGCGCGAGTCGACCACTTTGGTTTCGCCTTTTTGGCAGAATGGACAGAGCATTGAGTGAGCCTCCCGTCGACCGAGTTCCGTGAGAGAGTGTGATGCATGTTGTGAATGCCCGGGTCGTGTGGCTCTCGACAGTCCACCAAAGGAGCATGATTCGTACACAGATCGCGCAGATTTTCACAGATTCGATGGAGCAGCCTGCGTCTCTCCCACCCCAGCCATTCGCTGAGGCACTCTTCTGATCTGTGGAAATCTGAGAAATCTGTGGACCACATCTTTCCTTCGACCATCCGGCACCACCGACGCACTCGCGTTATGATACGCTGCGTCTCGCCTTCCCGTTAGTCACCCGTGTTTCCCCAAGGATTTCCGTGGCCGACTCGGTCCCGCAGACCCCCTCGACGCCCCGCGAACCGGCACTCACTGCGGCCCTGATGTTCGCAGCCGGTATCGTCGTCGACCGGTATGCGTCGACGACGATGTTGACCTGGATGAGTCTCGGAGTGGTGGCCGCGATCCTGGCGGTTGTGGCTCATCGCAGCGCTTGGAAGAGGACAGCCGCCATCCTGGTCGCCCTCTTATTGTCCACCGCCGGAGGGGCGCGTCATCACCAGTATTGGTCGCTGCGTGAGACGCCATCGATCGCCGCCCTCTCCCCGGAGAGCCAGCCGGTGAAGCTGATCGCGACGATCGCCTCCCCGATCAGTACGCGGACCAACAACCGCCCCGGAGTGCCGATCTGGATGCGGCTCGACCATTCGGTCGTGCAAGTCGCATGCGAGTCGCTGGTCACGCATGACGGGAAGTTACTCCCCGTTGTGGGACTCGTGCGAGTGGATGTCGCCGGGCATCTCCTGAATCTGGTCCCGGGCGACCGCGTCGAGATCCTCGGCCTGTTGGCGATCCCCGAACCGCCTCGCAATCCGGGAGACTTCGATTACCCGGAGTACCTGCGTTCGCGGGGTATGGACCGCGTTCTGCGATGTGACTCTCCCGACACCGTGCAGCTGATGGAGCGCCCCCGCGGACTCGGGGCCCGCGTGTCGAGGCTGCGCGAGGGGGTTCGCGCGGAGTGCGATCGATTGCTGTTCGACCACCTCCCGCCGCGTCTGCAACCGATCGCGGCCTCGCTGCTGATTGGAGATCGATCCGACCTCAACGAAGAAACGGAGACGGCCTTTATTCGCAGTGGCACGATGCACATTCTAGCGATCTCGGGTCTGCACATCGGGGTTCTCGCGTCGTTCATCATGCTGCTCTGCCGGGTGATTCGTCTGCGCACGCTGACGACTTCGTTGCTCGTGCTGGCCGTGATCTATGGGTATGCCGCCGTCGCAGAGAGTCGGCCCTCGGTGATGCGGGCTGTGGTCCTGGGCACGCTGATCGTGATCGGGAGGGCCTGCGGCAAGAAGTCGGATGGCATCCAGGCGCTGGCCCTCAGCGCTTTGATCCTCTTGCTCATGAACCCCGCCGACCTGTTCGATGTCGGGGCCCAACTGAGTTTCGTAGCGGTGGCGGCAATCATTGCGGTGACGCGCTGGGTGAATGAGCGGACGCAAGAATCGTTCACGGATCGTCTGCTGGCGGGCGAGCGGCATTGGCTCTGGAGAGTGCTGACGGTGAGTGGTCGCTGGCTGTTGGCGGCGTACACAGTCACGTTCGTGGTGTGGCTGGTGACGGTCCCGATCACGATGCGGACGTTTCATCTCGTCTCTCCGGCGGGGCTGGTGGTGAACGCCTTGCTGACGCCGTTCTCGACGCTGGTGCTCTGCGCGGGGTATCTGTTTCTGGGAGTCGGCTTGTTGTGCCCGCCGCTGGCAGGCTGGGTCGTGATCCCGTTTCGAGAGAGCCTCCGCTGGTTCCTGAACGCCGTCGAATGGTCGGCTACGCTGCCCGGTGGTTATGGTGAGTCGCCCAGCCCTTCGCTGGGTTGGATGAGTGGGTTTTACCTGCTGCTCGTCGCGGGACTGCTGCTGCGAACAGCAACGGCGCGGCGCTGGGTCTGGCGTGGGACGTTCCTCTGGACGCTCGGCTGGCTGGTGGTGGCGGCGTGGCCGCGCGCTCCGGAGCCGGGGCTGACTTGTACGTTCCTGGATGTCGGGCACGGAGAGGCCATTCTCGTCGAGTGCCCCCACGGAAGGACACTACTCTACGACATCGGTTCGCTGGGCGATGGCCGACGGGCCGCCCGCGCGGTGCAGGCTCTGCTGCGCGAACGCGGCACCAACCGCATCGATGCCCTGGTCATCTCCCACGCCGACTCCGACCACTACAACGGCGGTATCGACCTCGTCTCGCAAACCCCGGTCGGCGCAGCTCTGTTCAGCCAGCACTGCCTCGACTTTAAGCAACAGGGTGTCCCTGAACTGTTCGATGCACTGGCCCAGCAAGGCACCACGCTCCGCATGATTCAGGCCGGGGACCAGCTGCGGCTTGACCCCGAGGTGTCGATCGATGTTCTGCACCCCACCCCTGCGATCCACGACTCTCACGACAACGCCAACAGTGTGGTGCTGCGGATCACCTATGCCGGGAAGACGATCTTATTGACGGGCGACCTGGAACGGAGTGGTTCGATGCAGCTTCAGCAAGAGCCGCTCGAACCGGTCGACCTGCTGCTGGCTCCGCACCACGGCGGCAAGTCGGCCAACACAGCGGCCTTTGCGAAGTGGACCCGTCCGAGACACATCGTGGCCAGCAGTGGCACCGATGTGTCGCCCGCGCTCGCGAGAATCTACGCCCGTGCCAAAACGATCCACTGCACCGCCGCGACCGGAGCCGTGCGGGTGCATGTGGCCCCAGATGGCGTGCTTGATATTCAGACGTACAATCAGTCGGAAGACGGGGGTCGGGAGTCGGAAGCTAGCAACGAGACCGCCCTCTCACGCTGATGCCCCGTCAGTCGATCAACCATCAGCCCTCCACTCTCGTCACTCTTCCATAAACCAAAAACCCTCTTCCCCTCATGATCCAGCCCATCACCTGCCCGATCTGCCACAAGCCGGTCCCGCCCGAATCGCTCGACGCCCCGCACTTTCCGTTCTGCAGCATCCGCTGCAAGCAGATCGACCTCGCTCGCTGGTTCGATGGGAAATACGCGGTGGTGGAAGACCTCGATCCCGATCAACTGCCGCTCGAACACCTCGACCCGGACGACTTGCCGCCGGAGGTGTGAGTGGCCGTCAGGGGTCAGCCACTTCGCCCCCCGCTCACACGCAGGCGAGCCGGGCGGCGTCAGCCCCCGGACTGGCGCGGCGGGCGGCAGAGTCCGGAGGCTGACGCCTTCCGGCTCGCCTGATCGGCTCGCTGGGGGCACCACAGACTCCGCGCTTCCCTCTCATCTCAATCCACCCAGCGTCCGCCCGTTTCATCAGGCCAGGCCCATGCCGCCCCGAACCGCCTCCCGCGTTGGCTCCGCTCTGCTCCTCATCGGCAGCCTGGCCCTGGTCGTGATGGCCATCCCGAACTGGAGATTGGCCATTCCCTGGCGCTGGTTTCATGAGGCCCTCCCCGTCTGGTTGCTCTTCGCCCTGTCGGCCACAGCGGGTGGACTGAGGTTGCTCTACCGGGCCGACTACGACGGCACCGACTGGTCCCCCGAACGACCGGGCCAGCGGTTCCGCTCAGCGGTGCTGTACTCGCGAGCGAACTGTCCTCTGTGCGAAGAGGCGGAAGCCCTGTTGGCGGACTACGCTCGGTTTCTGCCGCCGCTGACGATCGTCGACATCTCGACCGACCCCGAGTTGACCGAGCGTCACGGCACCTCGATTCCCGTCGTGGAGTTCGACGAGCAAATCCGCTTCCGGGGCCGCGTCTCCGAAGTCCTGCTCCGGCGGCTCATCCGCATGACCGAGCCGGAGTGACAACCCCCCGACATTGCACAGGCCAGTCGATGATCGAATGGGCACCCAACGAGCAGATCAACACCCCCTGGTTGATCTTCGAGAATACGCCAGTTGAACAGGGCTCAATGCCGGTCGCACTTCGCTATCACGAAGAATCCACTTCGATTTGATTTCCTCATCCCCCTCGACGAAATCAGGATTGGGAACCAGAGTTCCAGTGACTGCCTGACCTCCGTACGACCATGTCCAAGTCTGTGGCGAAGCCAGTAACACTCCGATCATTCCTGACTCTGACCCGAAAACACCGTTTGATGACATCAAAAATGAAGTGATGCCGATTTGTCTGTCTGTCGGAAAGACATACCCCTTCAGGCACACCCTTTGCCCCTCGTACTTCTCAAGTCCCACCACGTTGTTCTTGGTGGAGGCGACCTCAGAGAAGTCGAGTCTCACCGTCCCCGCTGGAGCCTCGGCCCGGAATCGCTCGATGTGCCATGTCGGAATCACGACTGCCAGCATGACCGACAATGCGATTCCGAGAATCGCAATGCGGCGTCCCCCCAACTCGTAATGATGAATACTCCATAATGCCACCATCGCTGTGGCCACACTCGGGAGAGCCAAGCTGGTCAAGGCAGGAATCAGGAATCCGGCAACCGTCATTCCGCCCAGTATCAAGGAAGCAACGGCCCAGATCGAGATCGATCGGTATGTGGTATTCGATTCGGAGAAGTGAGAATTTTGTGACATCACCAGTCCTCAAGAATTGGAGTATCCATCAGTATTGTACCGAACAGTCACCGCTCCTCCATTCCCCACCGCTTTGTTAGCTTCACGGACCGCCCCAACTGGTCGCAGATCCGCGTGACCACAAAATCCACCAGGTCCATGATCGTCAGCGGCTGATGATACAGCCCCGGCATCGCGGGCAGCACGACGCCCCCGGCCTCGGTCAGGCGACGCATGTTCTCCAGTTGAATCAACCCCAGTGGCGTCTCGCGTGGGACCACGATCAGCTTTCGCCGTTCCTTGAGATGCACATCGGCGGCCCGCTGGATCAGGTTGGTCGACATGCCGTGAGCGACAGCTGCCAGCGTCCCCATCGAGCAGGGGCAGATCACCATCCCGCCGGTCGGGAATGACCCGCTAGCGATCCCGGCGTTGTAGTCCTGATACCCGTGCGTCTGGAGCTGGCCTCGTGTGAAATCGCTCGCCAGGGAAGAGCGTTCCTGCCACCACGGAACCGCCGCCGAGAACAGCTTCTCTGGTGTCACTTCTCCGGCGAGCGAGAAGTCCAACTCCGTCTGGAACACCTGCTGAGCCGCGGGACTGACGACCAGATGCACGGACGCTCCCTGACTCAGCAAGACCTCGACCAGTCGCACCCCATACGCGGCCCCGCTGGCCCCGCTAAAGGCGACGACGATCTGGTCAGAAGCAGCAGGCAACACAGGTGGCTCGATGTGGTCGTTTGTCGTGTGAGTCGATTCCCGACAAGTATAGACAGATGACATGGAGTGGCAGGGGATTCCTCTCCGTATTTCGGGCAACTCGATGAATAGTGCGGCAGCGAGCGTGGGACGTAAGTCCAACGTGCGGCTCGACGCTCAGATGCCTTCCGAACCCGTATCGTTCGGTCGCATCGCCCTGGCACGGGGGACTTACGTCCGCCCGCTCGCTGGGGCCTCAAGGATCTTCTGCAACCAGCCTCGCACGCCGGCCTTGTCCAGCACCTGCACGTCATGCAGCCTCGCCTGCAAGCTGCGGAACAACCGCACCGAAGGCCAGTTGCGGACATCGCTCGGCGGTCCCAGCAGCACGACACGATGGCCATCGATCACGGAGATGTCGTTCGGCGTTCCTTCGCCCCAGATCCAGTGTTGGGGACTCTGCAGCGGGTCAGAGGCCAAGCGTCCCTCCGGCCTGAGTGCTGATGCCCGGTACATGTTCCAGCACCCAGTGATGACCTCCTCGGACTGCTGCGGACCCAGGCCCATCGCCACGGCCACCGCCGTGTTGCTCACTCGCCAGCGCTCGTACCAGCGCCGCGGCATGAGGCTCAGCAGCAGTGTGTGCAACTGAAAATTATTCGCCACCCCCGACATCCGCACTGCGACCCCGACCTCGCGAGCGGGGTCGATCACCACCAGCGGTTCGTTGTCCAGCACCGGCAGGAGCTTGCTCAACCAGTGGCCGCCTTCGTGCCGGTCGGCGAGGGTGTTGACCAGCGGCAGAAACTCGCGAGCTTTCACTCTCGCCTTCACATCGCGGCTATAAATCGCCACGCACGCGGGCCAGAACGCACCCAGGTTGTCCCACGCCTCGCGGGCCAGCGGATTCGCGGCGGAGAGTTCTTCGAACAGTTGGGCTTGCCGTTGGGCTGTCTGTTCCTCCTGGTCCTTGTCCGTCAGAGAATGTGCGGAGGGCGGGGTCGCCTGCTCGCGCTTCTGGCATTCGCGGATGAGGTACGCTGCCGGAGGGAGCAGCTCCCCCAGCAGTCGCTGCACGATGGAACCCATCCGCCCCGGCACGGCTCCCTGCTCCAGCAATGCACCACAGACCACGGAGAGGAAACACGCCGGACCGGTCGGGGCCTCGTCGACCACTCCCAGCAGCGAGTCGAACTGCGTCTGGTGGGCCTCGCGCGACAGCCCAGTACAAGACTGGAGAAACCGCTCGATCGCCTGTTGCGAATCGGCCTGCGAGACCCGCTCCGCGCGGAGGGTTTCCATTAAGACTTCGGCGGGACCACTGAGGGGCACAAGGGGCATGGTGTTGAGGCCTCTGGATGCGTGGCTGGCGAGCCGGGCGGCGTCTTTGTCGCCTTTCGCTCCGCGAAAGGCGACCGTGGGATAGGCTTCCAGCCTGTCCTGGGTTGGAAAA
>JAYTFV010000113.1:0-19164 GCA_043734065.1 Planctomycetota bacterium | reverse complement strand
CGTGGGATAGGCTTCCAGCCTGTCATTTCATGGAAGACGACAGGCTGGAAGCCTATCCCACAGTAAGCTACGGGTGCTGGCGAAGATGCAGCGCCGACTCGGTGACCATCTCGACTATCAACTGGCGAATGTTGTAGTCGTGCTGACGAAAGCTCTCGCTCCGCTGGGTGAGGAACTCGTTGCCAAAGGCCCGCACCGGTTGCTTCACTAGGTGATGGAACAACTGCTCGACGAACGTCTCGCGGCACTCAGGGCTCTCGATGAGGAAGTGGGCGAGGTCACCGCTCCCCTGGAACTTCACCTCGTCCCCGCTGCGGGCCATGTAGCTTCCCGTGGCGTCGATGGGGCGGCTGTTCTCCTCGGTACGGAACCGACCGATGGCGTCGAATTGCTCCAGCGTGAAGCCGAGCGGGTTAATCATCGTGTGGCAACTCTGGCACGCCTGCGGACTGGTCTGGAGCGTGATCCGCTCCCGCGTGGTCAGGTCTTTGTGCAGGTCGGGAGCCAGCGGGGCCACCGCGATCGGCGGCATCTTGAGCCGCCGACCCAGCAAGCTGCGAGAGACGAACACGCCGCGATGAATCGGCGAACTGGTCTTGTCATAGGCCAGACAGGCGAGGACCAGCGGGTGCGAGAGCAGCCCCACGCGGGATTGTTTCGGCAGTGAGACGGCCTGGAACGGAGCATCAGCGGGAAGGTCAGCGCCATAGACCGCAGCCAGTCGCCCGTTGAGGTACACCTGATCCGAAGTCAGCAGCTCGCGAAAATCCCCGGACCGCTTCCAGAGGACATCGTCCACAAACAGGTCGAGCGAGGTTCGCAGATCGGCCACCACTTCGGGCGTGAACTGTGGGAACGCGGTGGGGTCTTTGCTCAACTCGGGAAAGTGATCGAGCCGCAGCCAGTGCCGGACGAAGTCGCGGGTTTTGGTCCGCGCCTTGGGGGACTTCAACATTCGCTCGGCCCAGCCCGCGATCTGGTCGCGGGTCTTCAACTGCCCCTTGCCCGCCGCCTCTTGCAACTGCCGATCAGGAATCGAGTCCCACAGCGAGAAGGCCAGCCAACTGGCGACATCGTAGTCGTCGAACTCGCCCGCGTGGGCCTCGCGATACAGGAACCTCGGCGATTGCAAGACCAGGGTGATCGTGCGGCGGGTGGCCCTGTCGATGTCGGCTTTGTCGGCGAAGTGGCGTTCGATGTAGAACGCGCGCTCTTCGTCCGTGAGCGGTCGACGAAACGCCCGTTCGGCGAACTTGCCGCAGAACTTCTGCACCTTGGGCGAGCGGTCCCCGTCTTCGGCTTTCGAATAACTCAAGCGATCGAGATCGGCCACCACGGCGGCTGTGACTTCGAGGGCGGCGTGCGCGGTGGCTTCGAACCACTCCTTGGAGACAGCACTGCCGCGATCGTAGCCCCGGCTGCGGTCATCGGGCGGGAAGGGGGTGTTGAGTACGAACGTGCGGGGGCACCACTTCGGGGAGAGGCAGTGCTGTGGAATGACCTCGATAGGGCGCAGAGGCGGCTTCCATTTCAGCCGGATGGAGGCGGTCTTCTCCTTGAACTTGAAGTACTCCAATCGCAACCGATACGCTCGCCCCGCGAGCAGGCGGACCGACTCGCGATACTCGTGCTGGTCGCCGGAGCGGACGGAGATATCAATGAACGGGAGGTCGCCCTCATTCAGGAACAGCCGGGCTCCGTTCTCGGTGTCGACGATCAGTTCATAGAGTCCCGTCTCGGGAGGGAGCAGCGACCCCACCCATTGGATCGAGAATTCCTCGTTGCCGATCTGCTTGTCGGGTGAGCCGTTTCCGAACTCGAAGTCCACCTGCGGGTCGATGCGTTCGAGAATGCGCGCCTCTTTGCGCCGCTTGCGCTCCTTGTAGTATTCGGCTTCCAGACCCCGGTTGTCGCTCTCGTCGCGTACGCCGTAGAAGCTCTCGATGAGGTCTGCGACGGCGTTCTCATACTGCCTCACGGTCAGGTGAGAGAGTTCCACGCGCGCGGATCGGTTGCGCTCTTGAGCCAGGATGGAGTAGAACGCTTCGTGGATGTAGGCGGCGACCTTCTCGGAATCCGGTGCGGGACACTTCTGGGTCTTGTCCTCGGGCATCGTGTCGTGAATGAGTTGAGTCAACTCTTTGAGAGACCGATCTCCGGTGAGTGGAGCGCCGACTTCGGTGGTGCCTTCCCCCTTGGCCCCGTGGCAGCGGGCACACTGCTGCTGATAGATCTGCTCGCCGCTGGAGTCGTCCGCTCGCGCCCCGGAAGTGGCGACGAGCACGAACAGTATGGCCAGAACAATAATCCGCAAATGGCAGGGGCGGGACATGGCGGAAACTCGGGGGGCGGGTGAATAGCAGCAGTCCCATTGTAGCACGACGGTCCGCGTCATGACTCACGACGCGGTGCGTCGTGCCACATTACGTTCCCGGCCCCATCGGGAGGGCAAACTCACCCCATTCATATACACTGACGCCATGAATGCTGACTCCCTCACCCCGCCGGTACTGTCTCTCGAAGCGATCGAGGCACTCGTCTATCAAGCCGAGCCGCGCGCGCTGTTCGTCGAGCCGCGCATCCTGCGGCGGGTCATCATCCAGGACCGCCGCATTCCCGGGCTGGGGCTGCGGGTGCCGCACTCGAAGGTCTATACGATCGAGCGCGAGCGGCTGTTGATCATCGCCGATCGGTCGGAACTCGGGCTCTCCCCGGCAGAGGAATTGCCGCGACGGATGATCCTGCTGGCGCGCCCGACCGATGACGAGGCGTTTGCCAAGCTGTCGAGCGAGGAGCGGTTGCATGCGTTTTGGCGACTGATGTTTCATGGTCGGGTGCATGCGGAGGTCG
The DNA here is from genome assembly GCA_043734065.1 of Planctomycetota bacterium. Taxonomy (GTDB): domain Bacteria; phylum Planctomycetota; class Planctomycetia; order Planctomycetales; family Planctomycetaceae; genus TH-plancto1. Next base: position 16,314 of record JAYTFV010000113.1, on the reverse strand, counting down.
AACAGCTGATCGAGGATCAGCAGTTGACCTCGGGGTTGATTGCCGATCGCATTCGGATGATCGGCGCGGGCGAGTTCGCGGAGGTGCGGCAGGTGCTGCTCAAGGACGAGTTGCTGCTCCCTCCGCAAGATGACGAAGTGGCGTATGTCGAGTTCCTGGCGGTGGCCCTGGAGCTGAAATACTTCGCACCGTGGGACCAGGAGTTGTTCTTCCCGGCGATTCGGAACTGGGAGGCCCTGGACCCGCTGTGGGCGGAGTTGCCTCACGACGAGTGGTATCGCCAGACCCAGCCCGAGGGGGCTCCCGAGCGCGTGGTGTTTGCCGAAGTGGATGTGGCACCTGCGGAGGTGGGGCCACCGGTGGCGACGAGCCCCGATCCACTGGCGGTGCAGCCCGTCTGGCGCGAATCCCCGATGCTCGCCGCACTGCGCGCCCGAGCGGAGAACGCGGGTCAGGTCGGCAACCAGATCAAGTCTGCGATCCTCCGCATGCGGGCTGCACAGGCCGATTCGTCGAAGGCCACCGAGAACCGGACCGCTGCGGAAGCCGACTTGCGACAACTGGCTCAGCGATTGCAACGCGTCTGGCGGCTCAGTGACTCCGAGATGGAGGCGTGGTGGCGGGCGCTGTGCCCGCTGCTGCCGCTGGCTGCGGAGGGGTATCGCAGCCTCGAAGCCCGGATGCTGTATGACCTGCAAAAGGTCTGCGTGGCGCATGAACGCGGGGTCTACCGATTCAATGTCTGGGGCTGGATCAAGACACTCGGCGGCGAGCCACTGCGGCGGGAACTCCCGCTGTTGGAGACCGTCCAGAGCGCCAAGTACCTGCGCGCGACAGCCGACCGTGCCTCGTCGATCCGCATCTCGGCCAGCGACCGCAACCGGTTGATGTCCCTCGTCGATGAGGTGCAAACCCGGTCGGATCAGGAGCTGCGGCAGTCGGTGCGGCCGCTGATTGAGAAGACCTTTGACGATGTCGGGCTGGTGCCGCAGAACATCCCGGAGCGCGTGGCCCGCCGCAAGTTGATCGAAGGACTGCTCGACCGGCTGGTCGAACGCGGGTTCATCACGATGGGCGATGTGCGCGATGCCCTGTCCCAAAACAGTTTGAAGCTGCCGGATGTGTCAGGCCCGCTGGAATTGGCGTGGGGCGACCGCTTATTGCGAGCCGACCGGCAACTGGCCAAGGTTTTGGACGGGGTCTATCGACCGGGTGCGATCTATCTGCGAGCCTCGCAGCGACTGAGTTCGCTGGCCTTTGGAACGGGAGTCGGACGGTTCCTGGTGCGGAATGTGGTGCTGCCGTTCGGCGGGGCGTATCTGGCATTGGCGCTTACCGTTCATTACTGGCAGGGGTTCTTTCCGCAGCATTCTGTGGAACCCACCGCTGATGCGAAAGCCGCGATTCAGCAGTCTTTCGAGACACATCTTAAGCCTCCTGCTGCCGCAACAGGGTTCACAGCCCCCTCTGGAGACAAGACTTCGCAGGAGCTGATCCCCTCTGACAAGAGCAATACGATTCCGCCATCGGCTGCCAAATCGCTGGCATCGGTGCCCAGGAATGAGGGCGAGTCCGAAGAATCGTCTTCCGCGGTCTCGGGTGTCGAACGACTGGGTAACAGAGCTGTCGATGCCTTGCAGGGGGTGCGTGATGCGACGGTGGATGCGACCATCCGTAAGGTGGAGCAGGAGAGCCTTGAGGAAAAGGCCCGCCCACACACGCCGATATTTTACGCCTCATGGCTCGCGTTGGGGATGTTCCTCTGGTTGCTGCTGGACCGACCGAAGTTTCGTCGTAGCTTGGTGAAATTGTTCACGCGGCTGTGGGCTGGCTCACGCTGGCTGATCTATGAATTGCCGGTGTCGGTGATCGACTCCCCGCTCGTGCATCGCGTACTCGACAGCCGGGGGTTTGCGATCCTCAAGGCGTATGTCCTGCGGCCTCTGGGGGTGACGCTGGTCATCGTGGGGGCGTTCCGACTCCTGCTCCAGCACTCTCTGATCTGGCGAAACTGGCTCGATAGTTTTCTGATTCTGAACCTGTTTCTCAATTCCCCGGCGGGGCGCTCCGTCGAAGAGCGGGTGCTGGACATCTGCGTGCGGGCGTGGCACGAACTGCGGTTCCGGATCTTTGCGGTGATCTATCACTTGGTGATGGATCTGTTTCACGATGCCATGCAGTGGATTGAACAGTCGCTGTACACGGTCGACGAGTGGCTGCGGTTCCGGGCCGGGGATCCGCGCAGGTTTGTGTTGCTCAAGATCCTGATCGGGTCGGTCTGGGCGGTGGTGTCGTATGTGATCCGGTTCGTGATGACCCTGCTGGTCGAGCCGCAGATCAACCCGATCAAGCACTTCCCGGTGGTCACGGTCGCAGCCAAGATCATGCTGCCATACCTCACGGTCATCCGCGATCTGATTCGGACCTCTGTGGGTCGGGATCGAATGACCGAAGCGACGGCCATGGCGATTTCGACCGCGATCGTGATTCTGGCACCGGGCATTGCGGGCTTCCTGGTCTGGGAACTCAAGGAGAATTGGCAGCTCTACGTCGCCAACCGCCCGAGGGGCATTCAACCCGTCCGAGTGGGCAGTCACGGCGAGTCGATCACCGCGCTGTTGCGTCCCGGCTTTCGTTCCGGGACGCTGGCCAAGCTGTACACCAAGCTGCGGAGTGCGCTGCGTCTGGAATCCGATCCGGGTCACGGGTATCGCTCGACACGGCAGTTGGCGCACATCGACGCGGTGGTGCTGGCGGTGCGGCGGTTCGTGGAGCGGGAGTTCTGCGAGTTGGTGGCCGAGACGCAGTTGCTCAATGAAGCCACGGTGTCCGTGGGCCGGTTGGAGCCTGCCACGAATCGGTTTGATCTGGAGCTGTGCAGTTCGCTGGCCCCGGATCGTCCGCTGGTGCTGCGGTGGGAAGACTTGAACGGCTGGCTGGCGTCGCGAATTGTCGATCCCGGCTGGCTGAACGACCTGCCCGCTGAGATGCGCGCTCGGCTCAACATTGCGTTGACGGGACTCTACAAACTGGCCGGGGTCGATCTGGTGCGCGAGCAGGTGCTGGCCGCTGTCGGATCGGCCAGTGATCCGGAGCCGGGCCTGGAATTGGAACACGAGGACGTCCGGCTGATCTCGTCGCACCACGCTCCGGTCGTGTATCCGCTGCGCGTGGAGGGCCGCTCGATCTCTCCCGTGGGAACCGATGGGACTCCGGTGGCCGACAGTCCGGTCGTGCAGCGCGGTCAACTGCTCTTCCGGGAGACGGAGGTCTTCTGGAGCGAGTGGGTCCGGCAATGGACAGCCAGCAGCCCAGGAACACCCTCTCCCGGTGAGGCTCCCCGATCTGGTGCGGGCCGAGAAGTGATGGCTCCTCCTCCTCCTCAGGCTTCCGACTCCCGACTCCCGACTCCCGACTCCCCAACTCCCTCCCGTTGACGGTGGTCCCCCTACTGGTACGATATACTCAGTTGGGTTCGGTGGAAGGGCCACATCGGTGAGGCCATGCCGAGTCCGGTATCATCAGGATTCGTTTTCGAACTCCACCCACAGGCTGTTGCTCTCCGACCGTCGGCCCAGACCCATCCGATGCCCCTTCCCAACCTCGACCAGCTTGTTGATCAGATCATCCGGCTCCGTCTGGCACCTCCCGAAGCGGTCTGGGGCATCCGGGCTCAGTTGACTGATCCGTCTCCCGATTCCCTGTGCGATCAACTGGTCAAGCAGCAACTCCTGACCGAATTTCAGACGGAGCGGCTGCGAACGGGTGACACCGAGGGGCTGGTCCTCGGCGACTGTAAGCTCATGTACCGCGTGGCCTCCGGCAGCTTCGCCCGCTTTTATCGCGGCGAGAACGTGATCAGCGGAAAGCATCAGGGAATTAAGGTGCTGCGGGAGCGGTGGTCCAATGATCCCGATTTTATCACCCTGTTTCGCCGGGAAGGGGAGATCGGCAAGCGGCTGCAACACCCGAACATCGTCCCGATCTATGACGTGGGATCGGACGGGAAGATTCACTATTTGCTGATGGAGTTTGTCGAGGGGGGGAACCTCCGCGACTTCCTCAAGATCCGCAAGAAGTTCGCCCCCCCGGAGACGCTCCGCTTCGCAGCCGACATTTTTAAGGGGTTGGAGTACGCGCTGCGTTTGGGCGTGACCCACCGCGACCTGAAAATGACCAACGTTCTGTTGAGCAGTTCGGGAGTGGCCAAGCTGATCGATTTTGGACTGGCGGCGGACGACCAGATGATTTCGCGGATCGGCGGCGGTGCGCTGCAGAACGCTCTGGAATATTCGACGCTGGAGAAAAACACCGGGGCTCCGAAGAACGATCCGCGGAGCGACCTGTATTTTGTGGGCGGGATCCTGTTCGAGTTGCTCACCGGGCAGCCGCCGTATGCCCGCACCCGCGATCGCGATGAGCGGAAATCGTTCCAGCGGTATCGCGACATCCCGCCTGTCGAGACGATCGATCCCGCGTTGCCGCGAGCCGTGGCCGCGATCGTGAATCGGCTGATGGAGATCGATCCTCGGCAACGGTATCAGACCCCCACCGAGGTGTTGGGAGAAATCCAGCGAACGCTGACCACACTCGGCGGGAACGTGCGCGAGGAGAACGGCAAGCCCACGGTACTCTGCCTGGAGAGCCGCCCCAAGCATCAGGACTTCTTTCGCGACTATCTCGCTTCTCGCGGTTTTCAGGTCGTCATCATCAGCGACCCGCAGCGGGTTCTGAAACGCATCTCGGAACAGCCGCCGGAATGCCTGCTGGTCATGGGTGAAACCGTCGGGGACGAGGTGGCTCAATACTTTTCCCAGGCGATCCGCGCGGGTCGCGAATCGAAGATGGCGGGAGTGGTCGTCCTGGATGAAACGCAGAAGCACCTGGCGAGCGAGATCAGCGTGCCTCCCGGTCGCGCCCGGATTCTGCATCAGCCCGTCAACCTGCGCGATGTGCGACGGGAGATCGAACTCGCCATCGAGGCCCGCGCTCGGTCGCTTTGAGCGGCTCGGCGCGCGGTGCCGGTGGGTGACACGGGATCAGTCGTTGACGCGGTGTGCCTGCTAGGCGTAGGCTGGACCTCGGGCGAATGCGAACCGCATTCTCACTCTGCGGAGGATCGTGAACATGATGCTGACAGCTGTCTATATGGAAGTTCCGGAAGGATACATCGCGTTCGTCGAGGAACTGCCGGGGGCCAATACCCAAGGGGCCACGCTTGATGAAGCTCGCGAAAATCTGCAAGAGGCAGTGCAACTGGTCTTGGAAGCCAACCGCGATTTGGCCGAACGGTCGCTCGCGGGTCAGAATGTGTCCAAAGAACCCTTCACCCTGTCGCTGACGTGAAACGATCCGGTCATGAAGCGACACGATCTGATCCGCCATCTCGAATCGCACTATCGCACTCCTGCCGGCTGCTTCGAGAGGGTGGCAAACACAGCGTCCACTATAATCCGCGAGACAATCAAACCACGGCGATCTCCCGGCATCGGGAGATCAACGACTTCCTGGTCCGGAAGATCTGTCGTGATCTCGGGATTCCAGAACCTTGACGACTCCCGCGAGATTTCGCGGCTCAGGACATGGCCTGGATAGCTGCGTCCGGCCAGCGGGTCACGTAGAATGCCCGGCGATCGTTGACCGCTGTGCCCGCCCAGGTGTCCCGCATGGAATTCATTCGTTTCTGCATCGAGAACCCCGTCAAGGTCACGGTGTCCGTGCTGCTGTCGTTGCTGTTCGGGATCGTCTCGCTGATCGCGACCCCGATTCAGTTGACGCCCGATGTCTCCGAGCCGGAGATCACCATCACCACCGTCTGGCCGGGAGCCAGTGCGCAAGAGGTCGAGCGCGAGATCACCGACGAGCAGGAAGAGCAGCTCAAGAGCGTCGAGGGCCTGCGCGAGTTTAAGAGCGAGAGCCGCGATGGGGCCTCGACGATCACGTTGCGCTTTCCCGTCGGGACGCTGTTGGCCGATGCCCGCGCGCGGATCAACGACAAGCTGAATCAAGTGGCGAAGTACCCGGTCGATGCCCGCGAGCCGACGATCAGCGAGGGGGCCGCAAACACGGAGTTCGTGTGCTGGATCATCCTCAAGCCGCTGCCGCCGACCCTCCAGGAACTGCAGTCGTTCGTCGAGGTCCACCCGGAGTTGAAGGAGCCGTTGAAGAAGTACCTCGACGGCACTCGCCCGGTCGATCTCGGTCGGCTGACCGGGCTGAAGGCGAAGTACCCGGTCATTGAGGAGCTGTTGCGAGGCCGAGCCGATCCGACCCGCATGCGGAAGTTCACCGAGGACTTCATCGAGGCCCGCTTCGAGCGCGTGCCGGGAGTGGCCGCCTCCAATGTCATGGGTGGCCAGGAGGAGGAGTTCCGCGTCGTCGTCGATCCGGCCAAACTTGCAGCTCATCACATGACCGTGGCCGACCTCCAACGGGCACTCCGCGAGCAGAACACCAACGTCTCTGCCGGAGACATCTGGGAAGGGAAACAGCGCAACATCGTCCGCACCCTCGGGCAGTTCGACAGCGCGGAGAAGGTTGCCGAAGCGATCGTCGGCATCCGCGACAACTCCCCGGTGCGAGTCCGCGACATCGGCACGGTCGGGATCAACTACAAGAAGCCCGACAGCATCGTCCGTCAGAAGGGGGTCAACGGTCTGGCGATCAACTGCCAGCAGGCACCCGGCACCAACGTCCTGCAAATCATGGGGCCGCCGCGCGAGCAACTCGACCTCGACCGCGACGGGAAGATCACCGAGTTCGAACTCTCCGAGTCGCGCCGTATCCACGGGGACAACCTGCGGATCGCGATTGAGGAGCTGAATTCCGGCGTCCTGGCTCAGAAGGGCATGGAGCTGGAACAGGTCTACGACCAGACGGAATATATCCACGCGGCGGTCGACATGGTCGAGGAGAACATCTACTCGGGCAGTGCCCTGGCGCTGATCGTGCTGTGGGTCTTTCTGCGCAATGTCCGCACGGTGGCGGTGATCGGCATCTCGATCCCGATCAGCGTCATCGCCTCGTTCATCTTCATCAAGGCCCTGGGTCGCTCGATCAACGTCATCAGCCTGGCCGGGATGGCGTTCGCCGTCGGCATGGCGGTCGACAATGCCATCGTCGTGCTGGAGAATATTTTTCGTCGCTACGAGTTGGGCGAGTCCCCCGAGGTGGCCTCGATCAAAGGGACCGCCGAAGTCTGGGGCGCGGTATTCGCCAACACCTGCACCACGCTGGCCGTCCTGATCCCGATCATCCTGATCGAGGGCCAGGCCGGGCAACTGTTCCGTGACATCTCGATTGCGATCACGTATGCCAACGTGTTGTCGATGGTGGTGTCGTTCACGGTCGTGCCGGTGGCTGCGTTCTATATCCTCAAGCCGCATCCGGTGCTGGCCGATGGGACGCAGGGCATTGGCTCTGCCAGTCCGTTCGGGACGGAAGTTGAGAAGCCGGGGCTGATTACCTCAATGGTTAATGGCTTTGTCGGCTGGCTCAAGCTGATGATGACAATGCCCGGTGGTGCGCTGATCCGATTTGGAATCGTGGTCTTGATGGTGGCCGGATCGTACTGGGGCTCGCAACTGATGATGCCGAAGATGGAGTACCTGCCGGAGGGGAACCGCAATCTGGTGTTCGCGATTCTGCTACCGCCGTCCGGCTACAATGTCGACCAGATGATTCAGGTCGGTCGCCGCGTCGAGGATGACATGGCGAAATACTGGGAGGCCGAGCCGGGATCGCCCGAAGAGGCGGCTCTCGACGGCCCGCGGATGCAGAACTTCTTCTTCGTCGCTCGCGGCGGTCGACTCTTCATGGGAGCCTCTGCGGTTGACCCACTGAGTGCGGGTGGCATGGTGCCCGTCATGCGCAAGGCAGCGGCCAAGATTCCGGGCGTGATCCCGATCGTCGCCCAATCGAGCCTGTTTTCGGGTGGCCTTTCCGGCGGACGCTCGATCGATGTCGAGATTACGGGGCCGGACATGTCGCGACTCAATCAGCTGGGCAGCATGGTCTTCATGCAGTCGATGGGGATCGGACCGTATGAAGGGAAGGGAGTCTTTCCGCCCAGCGCGGGGCATCAGGTGACCCCCAAGTCGAACCTCGAATCGACCAACCCGGAACTGCATGTCCTCCCGAATTGGGAGCACGCAGCCGACCTCGGTGTGTCGACCGAGGAGCTGGGTTACACGGTCAACGCCCTCGTCGACGGGGCGTACGCTGGGGACTACTGGCACAACGGGCGGAAGATCGACCTCGTGATCTACGGAGCTGATGAGTTCGCCCGCCGGACGCAGGATCTCGAGAACCTGCCGGTCAGCACCCGCTCGGGCAAGGTCGTCAACATCTCCAGCCTGGCCCGCGTGAAAGCCACCGGGGGTCCCGAGGTCGTCAACCACATCGAACGCCAACGGTCGATCACGATCCAGATCAAGCCGAACATGTCGATGGCCCTCGACGAGGCGATCACCCTCGCCGACGAGAAGATCCGCAAGCCATTGCTCAATTCCCCTCTCACCGAAGGCGGCCTGTACCAGATCCGCTTCGCAGGCACAGCCGACAAGCTCCAGGACACCCGACGGGCGATGCAGGGGAGCCTGCTGATGGCGGGGCTGATTACCTATCTGCTGATGTGTGCGCTGTTCGAGTCGTACTTCTACCCGCTGATCATCATGACCAGCGTGGCCCTGGGGATGGTCGGCGGGTTCGCCGGGCTGGCGCTGCTCAATGTCTATTTCCCCCAGCCGATGGACACGTTGACCATGCTGGGGTTTGTGATCCTGATCGGGGTGGTGGTCAATAATGCGATCCTGATCGTGCATCAGGCCCTCCAGAACATGAAGGGCGGCATGGATCATCAAGCGGCCATCCTCGATAGCACCCGGACCCGCTTGCGTCCAATCTTCATGAGTACCATCACCACGGTCCTCGGGATGCTGCCGCTGGTGGTGCCGATGCCGTCGTGGAATGCCAGCGGCAAGATGGTGTTCATCCCCGGAGCCGGCAGCGAGCTGTACCGGGGGCTGGGGAGCGTGGTCCTGGGCGGGTTGATCGTCTCCACGGTGTTTACGCTGGTGCTGATCCCGCTGAGCTTCAGCCTGGCCCTGGATGCGAGAAAGCTCCTGGGCCGCCTGTTTGGTCGCAAGGCTCCGGTTCCAGTGATCCCTCCGATCATGTGACTTGGAAAGGCTTCCAGCCTGTCATCTTCTGTGTTCGGTATTGGGATGGCAGGAGCGACGTGGAGCGGCTGATCGAGGGGCTGACAGGCTGGAAGCCTCTCCCACGGGAACGGAAAGAATTCCGTTCTGCGCCTCATCACGCCGTCTTCCGTTGACAGCCCACACACCCGTTTAGACAATAATTGTTCCGACATCTTTTGAGTATCCTCGCATGGCTGCTTCACGACCCGCCAATTCTGGTTCCTCCAAACGCCGGTTCGATTCGGTCGAGCAGGCGGTGTTCCTCAACTTGTGGAGGACGTATGACCTCCTCAAAGCATATGAGGACCGGCTTTTCGGGGCCCATGACCTCTCCGCCCAGCAGTACAACACGCTGCGGCTGCTGCGGGCGGTGCATCCGCAGCGGGTGCCAACGCTGGAGTTGGGGAATCGGCTGGTGTCGCGGGCACCCGACATGACGCGGCTGCTGGACCGGTTGGAGGCCCGCGGGCTGATCGACCGCGAGCGGCTCAGCGAGAATCGCCGGGTGGTGCTGATCGGCATCACTCCGTCAGGCATCGCACTCCTCAATGCGCTCGCCGAACAGGTCCGGCAGTGCCACGCACAACAGCTCGGCCACATGTCGCCGCAGGAACTGGCCACGCTCAACCGGCTGCTGAATCGCTGCCGGGAGCCGCACGAGCCGCCCGATACGCACTGGCCCCCGACGACTTAGAGTCTCTCTTGCGATTGAATGATCTCTTCCATGCTACATGACTTCCTGATCGCCGCTGCGACATCGACTGGCCCCACCGCCGAGTGGGCGACCCCGGCGGCCCAAGCCCTTCAGAGGCTGCATGTCGAGGCCGTCCTGCTGCCGCTCCTGTGGCAGGTGGCACTCATCATTCTCGCCGCCCGTGTTTGCGCCTCGCTCTTCCGCCGGATGGGACAGCCGGGCACGGTCGGCGAGATCGCTGCGGGTCTGATCATCGGACCGTCCGTGTTCGGGAAGCTCGCTCCGGAACTGTTCCAGTCGATCTTCCATCCCACGCTGGAAGGCATCCCACTGGCTGTCTCCGATCAGCTCCTCCGCTGGATTCTGACCTCATTCAGCCAGTTTGGGTTGATCCTGCTCCTGTTCCTGATCGGGATGGAGTTCGATTTCAAACACCTCAAAGTCAGCGGCAAGTCGGCGATCGCGGTCTCGGTGATCGGAGTGTTGTTCCCTTTTTCGCTCGGATTACTGGTGGCCGTGCTGCTCTTCCCGTGGGTGGGGCAGGGGATCGACCGTTTGGGGTTCATGCTGTTTCTGGGCACCTCAATGTCGATCACCGCCATTCCGATCCTGGGGCGGATCATGATGGAGTTGGGCATCACCCGGTCGAAGATTGGAACCTTGACCATCAGCGCCGCTGCCGTCAATGACGCCATCGGCTGGATACTGCTGGCGACGATTGCGGCCTTGGTGAAGTCGGAGCAGTCGGGAGGCGGCGGGGTCGACTGGGGCCAGACCGGATGGATGCTGATCGAAACCGTGTTGTTCGCGATGGGGATGATCTATATCGTGCGCCCGCTGCTGCGGAAGTGGGTGGCGCGTGCGCTGCGGAACGGGTCGCAGGAACTCAGCCTGAACCACATGGCCATTCTGCTGGCGATCCTGTTCGCCTGCTCGATCGTGACGAATCGGATCGGCATCTTTGCGATCTTCGGAGCGTTCGTCCTGGGGGCGATCCTGTCGGAGGAGCAGGAGTTCCGTGAGGCCGTGAACCGCAAGTTCAAGGACTTCGTAACGGCGTTCTTCCTGCCGATCTTCTTTGCCTATACCGGAGCCAGGACCGACATCGGCACCCTGGGGACGCCGTTGTTATGGGGGCTGTGCGGGTTGGTCTTGCTGGCCGCGATTGTGGGGAAATTCGGCGGCTGTGGGCTGGCCGCGTGGCTGACCGGAAGCCGCCCGCGCGAGGCGGCGTGCATCGGCGTCATGATGAACGCGCGCGGGTTGATGGAACTCGTGGTCATCAACGTCGGAAAGGACCTGGGCGTGATCCCGGACAGCGTCTATTGCATGCTGGTCATCATGGCCTTGCTCACGACGGTGATGACGACGCCGATCCTGCTGCGGACGATGCGCGGGACGGAACTGGAGCCGCTGATCGAAGCGTCCGGGTTCCTCGTGAAGCGTGCGGCGAGCAAAGGGAAGCCTCCCTCATAAAGTCATCTTGCGTCGGAGAGCGGGTTGCGGGAACATCCGGCCTGAACAGGAAATGCGCCACCGTTGGGAACGGTGCGTGCATTCCAAGGGGGGAACACAGGGATGTGGTGTCCACGTTGTCACACGGAAGTTGCCGCTGAGATTGCGCAGAATGGCCAGTCGCTGCTCTGTACCTCGTGCGGGACGGAGATTCAGCGGATTTACGCGCCATCGCTGCATCCCGATACGCGTAGCGCTCGCGAACTGCTGGAGCGCTGGTCCAAGGTCGACCTGCACGATGTCGCGCCCGACACGACCACGGCGGGGCCGGGAGAGGTTCCCGCGGCGGCGGTGCCCACGGTCGTGGCGGTCGCGAACCCCGAACCGCTGCCTGTCGAAGTTCCTCCGCTCGCCGCCCCCCCAGAGACTGCTGACGAATCCGGAAGCGATGCGACCTCTCGACGCGATCGTCCCGAGCGAGCCAAGCCGGACCGTCCGACGCCCAAGCCGCGCACGACATGGCGCGTCGATGCCGCGCACACGGTGACTCAGCCGGTCGCTCTGCCTCCACCGTCAGTCCCGCCGCGTCGCCCGCATTTCATCTCGGCGGTTGTCGGAGAGGAGACGGCGAAGCCCTCCCCGCTGGCTCTCCCGCCCGTCGAAGTGAAGCTGGCGGCGGCGGCTCGAATCCCCGATCCCGTGCCGACGCCAGTGACTCCGTCAGCGGACTCCTCACGACAGGAGAAGCCGCCTTCGGAACCTGCTGCCCCCTCCCGGATGGCGGCCTCGCCGAACGTCCTCCAGCGCCGTCTCGACCCCGCCCACGAATCCCTCGGCGGACCGCATTTCGACTTGCAGTCGTTCCTCGCCCAGGACAGCCGCCAGCCCGGCAAGTCCGAGTCGATCTGGGGCCAGGTGTTGGCTTACGCGGGGGTCGGCCTGATCACGGTCGGCACCACGCTGGTCCTGTGGGGCTGGTTCGGCCAAGTCCCGCAGTACGCCCCGACCGGCTGGCTGGTCTGCACGGTCGGCCAGATGCTGCTCTTCCTCGGTGTCATCACGCTGATCTCGGGCGGCATGCAGCAGACCTCGCACGAAGTCACCCGCCGGGTGGAGTACCTCGGCGATCGCATTCTGCGGTTTGAGCAATCCGCCGACCAGTTGTTGCGTGGGCCGCACTTCAATGAGATCCGCGAGCGGGCCAGGTCGAAAGCGGGGCAGGGAGCGCAAGTCGTTGGCGAGGAAGTCGACGCCTGATAGGCTCTCTCGCTTTGCCCTCGTCGAGTCTGCATGCGCCACCCCGCGAATCAGCCGTCAGTTTCGTGAATACATTTCATTTTGGCTTCACAGGCTGGCGAACGTGAAGGGGGTCGTTGAGCGCATGGGGATTCGGAGACCGTCGTATTGAGGAGAGGAATGACTCCTGGGCCCGTTTCTCGTCCGCTGGGCCCGTTTCTCGTCCGTCACCACCCATTCGACCACGATGCGACTGGCTTTCTCGAAACATGCTTTGTCTTCACCAGGGACGCGTCCGCTTTCGAGCATGACTTTCAAGAAAGAATTGCAATCGTTCCTCCGCCGATCATACGTTTCCAGTATGGGAACGACGCGATGAAGAATCACCATTCACACCCCAGCAGCGTGGCCAATCACTGGGTCGGGAGGAGTGATGGGCCGGGGGTGTGGCGGTTTCGGGCTTCGAGGACGGTGGTCCGGATGCCTTCGGGGTGTGAATGGTGATTTCCTCTAGGCTGCGAGGCTGCGATCGTACAGCGATCGCGCCCAGCCGTTTGATGAGCCGGGTCTTGTCGACGGTGCGAATCTGATCGAGGACCACCTGTCCCGATTGGCCTTGAAGAGTACACGGAACCCGTCTCGGGTACGACTGGCCAGCCGTGGTCATAGGGGCCACGATCACGGTCCGAATGTGGCGGTTCATCTGGTCGGGCGATACGACGACACACGGTCGCGTCTTCTGAATTTCGCTGCCACTGCGGGATCGAGCGTGACCAGATAGGTTCCGAAACGCTTGACGACCACGTCCATTCGTCCCGATCAAAACTGGAGTGTCCGAGCTGGTCGCCATCCACCTACTGATCTTCTTCCGCCTGGGCCATCGCCTGAAAGGCAGCGCTCCAGCCTTCACGGGGCCGAGTGCGTGGCCTTGTCGGGCAGCGGGTGACGCCCCTTGCGAATCGCGGGGGCATCGCGACGCAGACGGCTCAAGCCCCCTTCGATCGACCGATACCAACGCACCGACACGACTATCACGTGGGCCGAGAAGACCGGCAGCGGCGGATGGGTCGTCGGTTCCTGGATGCGGTTCACGAACGGGATCGCCCCGAACCTCAGCAGCATGCTGACGGCGAACAGCACATGGAACCCGGTGATCGTCAGCGGGCCGATCGGCAGCGACCAGCCGTGCATCGCGGACAGGGCATATCCCGACACGATCGCCGTGGCCCCACCGACCATCCCGGCCACTGCGGTCCCCGAAGCGATATACATCGTGCGGTTTTCGGTCGGCGAGTTCTTGAGCAGGAACCCGTTGTTCGTAATCAGAAACCCCGCATTGAGGGCCGCATCCAGCATGAACATCGGCAGCAACGCCCAGAACGCCAGCGTCGGATCCTGCGGTGCGAGGACTAGACAGAACATGTTGATCGGCTTGAGCATCACACACACCCGCAACACCGCCTTATTCCCGTGCAGCTCCGCCTGCTTCCCGAGGAACTGCGAAAACACAGCCCCCCCGACCCACGACACGGTCCACAGCGCCAGTACCTGCCACAGCTTCATCCCAACATGTTCGAGCAAGTACAGGCTGATGAATGGTGCCCCGACCATGCTGGCCAGGTGCCAGTAGCTCATGAACCCGATGTAGGATCGGAAGCTGGGCAGCTGCATCGGAGCGAGGAAGGATTCCCAGAACCCCGTCGCACGGGAGGGGGTGACCGGCGGCTCGTCGACCTTCTGGAACATGGCAATATCGGCCACGCCCAGGATCGAGGCGATCGTCATAATGACCGCGAACACCGCGACCATATTTGACGACCCATGCCAAAAGAAGACGGTACAGCCGAGCATGCAGGCGGCTGCGGTGTACTGTTGCCAGCGGTGGCGGACACCCCAGTAGTGGTTGAGTCCCTCATGCGGGAGGTAGTCGCCCATCCACGACATCCAGAGCGGGGTCGAGAAGTGCAAGAGTGCCTGCTCGACGACCGTCACCGCCAGGAACGACCAGAGCCAAACCGTCGGCGAGACACTCGGGCAAAGCCAGGCCCCCAGCGCGATCGGCAGATAGCAGACTCGTTGTGCGTAACAGGCAGCGGCCCACAACGGGCGGCGATAGCGAACGCGGTTCGCACAGTACGCCGCCACGAACTGCATGAACAACATGCCCGTTGGGATCGCCCCCAGGATGCCAATATGCAGACCCGTCGCTCCGAGTGAACGTGCGAACTGAATGACCACTGCCGAGGTCGTCAACTGGGCGTAGGCCATGCCCAAACAGCCAGCGATGATAATGGCGACTTGCGCCTTACGAAGAGACCACACAACAATTGCTCCAGCGGTCCCCCGGTCGCGTCGTCGCGACTCGGGATTCCGACTTGTGCCCCATTCGGGACACATTGATTGAGACGGGAGAACGTGGGATGGGCTTCCAGCCTGTCGTTGGCTGAACTTGACAGGCTGGAAGCCTATTCCACTGCCCGGTCCGGGAACCCTCCGCTATCGACCCGCCGGGGAGGACTGCTCGATTCGATCCCCACAGTTTCCCAACTGCGGGGATTGCCCCAGTGTACATCACTCGGGTTCCGTGAGTCGAGAATTCCGTCTCGCGGGATAGGCTTCCAGCCTGTCGTTTGTTCTGGGAGATGACAGGCTGGAAGCCGATCCCACGGTCCACTTCAGGACTGTGACCGGATGGCGAATCCGAGGCAAGCCCCGGATCCCTACAAACTGGCCGATCCGAACCATGCACAAGCGGGAAGTCCCGCCGAACACGGAAGTTCGGACGCCGGGCGGACACGGGGGAGCCGCAGAGGGTTCGGCGGAATCTGCCCTTGGCCTGAGTCGCAATTGGCATGGTGGAAAATGCAAAGCGAACCGTACAAATCGAAAGGCGACCCCTGACAACGTCCCCCTCCACCCGTTACGATCTCGCCTGCTCACTGGAGTCCCCGTATGCGAACGATTGGTGTCATCCCCGCCCGGTTGCAGTCCACCCGGCTGCCGCGCAAGCTGCTGCTGGATAGGACCGGCAAGCCGCTGTTGCAGTATGCCTGGGAGGCGGCGTGCCAGGCGAGCGAGCTGTCGGAGGTCATCATCGCCAGCGACAGCGAGGAGATCACCTCAGTCGCACGCGGCTTCGGGGCACGCGTCGAGATGACCGGCGAACACCCCAGCGGCACCGACCGCATCGCCGAAGTCGTCCAGCGGGCCTATCGCGATGCCGAACTCATCGTCAATGTCCAGGGGGACGAGCCCGACCTCAACCCGGAAAACATCAACAAGCTCGTGCGACTCATCTCTGGTCGCCCCGAGGTGGAGATGGCCACGCTCGCCACTCCGATCTACAGCTTGAATGTCCTCCACGATCCCAACTGTGTGAAGGTCGTCCGGGCTGCTGACGGGCGGGCGTTGTACTTCAGCCGGGCCACGATTCCCTTCATGCGCGACGGGAAGCCGGAGGACTTGCTGGCCGACCAGGACCAGAGCGGACAGCCGCTGACGCCGTGGCTGCTGCACCTGGGGATCTATGCCTACCGCCGGGGCTTTCTGCTGCGACTGACGCAGATGCCGCCATCGCGGTTGGAGCAATTGGAGAAGCTGGAACAACTTCGGGCGTTGGAGGCGGGGGCTTCGATTCTGGTGCAGGTCGTGGCAGAGCGTTCGGTTGGAATCGACACGCCCGCCGATTATGCTCAGTTCGTCGCCAAGCACCGGCGATAGGACCGTGGG
>JAYTFV010000112.1:0-8053 GCA_043734065.1 Planctomycetota bacterium | reverse complement strand
CGGTCGTGAGCATGATCCCCGCATAGAGGATGCCGCTGAACTCGCAGCCCTGTTTCTTCATCGTGTGGACGGTCGGGATCAGGATCTTCTCGATCACCGTCGCCATCAGTTCCGGCGTGGCGAACGAAGCTGGGGTATAGGCCCCCATGCCGCCGGTATTCGGCCCTTCGTCGTTATCGTAGGCCCGCTTGTGGTCCTGGGCCGGTTCGAGCGGGATGATCGTTCGGCCATCGACGATCGCCAGGATGCTGATCTCTTCGCCGATCAGGCACTCCTCGATCAGAATGCGATCCCCCGCCGCTCCGAACTCCCGCTTGGTCATGATCAGCTTGATTGCCGCTTTCGCCTCCTCGCGATTCGACGCGATCACGACCCCCTTACCCGCCGCGAGGCCGTCGGCCTTGATGACGTACGGCGATTCCTCGCGATCTTCAAGGAACGAGACCGCCTGCTGGGCGTTGGAGAAGGCCCAGGCTTCGGCGGTGGGGACGTTGGCCTTCCGCAGGATGTCCTTGCAGAAGATCTTGCTCCCTTCGAGCTGGGCAGCGGCTTTGGATGGCCCGAAGACGGTCAGGCCCGCCTTCTTGAAGGCATCCACGACCCCGTCGACCAGCGGAGCTTCCGGCCCAACCACGGTCAGAGCGACTCCCTCGGACTTCGCGAACCGTACGAGTTTGTCGATCTCGGTGCTGGCGATGTCGACGTTGCGGGCCTCCAGGGCGGTGCCCGCGTTGCCGGGGCAGCAGATGACCTCAGTCACTTTCGGAGACTGCTTGAGCTTCCAGACGAGAGCATGCTCGCGTCCGCCTTGTCCAATGACCAGCACCTTCATCGGGCCGTGTTCCTGAATCAGAAAGAGCAACGCCGGACGGAAGTCGTCCGACCAAGACATGGTAACGCGGCGAGTGGAGCAGCGTCGAGGCGCTGCGGGATGAGTGACAGACTCCGCACACTGGTCGACTACGCTCCCCGCCCCGTACGATGCCGGGATGCAGATCGAGCAGCTATTCCTGGAGAGCTTTGGCATCTACAAGTCGCGCCGACTGGAGTTCGGCGACGGGTTGCAGGTGGTGTTTGGTCCCAACGAATCGGGGAAGACGACGCTGCTGGCGGCGTTGCGGCAGACGTTGTTTGGGATGCCACATCAGAGCCAATATGCCTTCGATGGCACGACGACGACGCAGGCCACAGTGCGGCTCGCGGATGGTCGGCGGATCTCGCTGACCCGTAAAAAGACGCGCGGGCCGGGTCTGACCGGGGAGTTCGAGGCCACACGCGAGCCGCTGACTCCGGAGGTGTGGGAGCGGTGTCTGACGGGGGCGACGGCGGGGCTGTTTGAGAACGTCTTTGCGATCTCGCTGGGTGAGCTCTCCTCCGGGGAAAAGAGCCTGCAAAGTGCTGGCCTGACCGAGGCTCTGTTCGGGATGGCGATCGGCGGGATGGCCCGGTTTCGCGAACTCGACAACACCCTTCAAAGCCAGTGTGAGGCGTTGTTCAACTCCAGTGGCAACGCCAAGAAGCCGCGCGTGAATGCGCTGAGCCTGGAGATTCAAGCGGCTGCCAAGCGGTATGACGAGGCCCGGTTCACCGTCCGCGACTACACCGGGTTTCAGGAGCAGATCGAAGAGTACAAAACGCTGGCCGAGAGACTCCATGCGGATCGCGACCTGTGCCACAAGCGCGACCGGCTGTTGGAACGGGTGGGGGCCGCGCTGACGGCCTGGCGCGAGGCAGAGCGGGTGCGTGTCGAGTTGTCGGCGCTGGGGGCCATCCGCGATGTTGCGTCGTCGATGCTCGGGGAACTCCGGACGTTGTGTACCTCGCATCGGGAAAAGCAGGCGGAGCTTGCCCAGCTCGCCGAGCGGATTGCCTCTCCACTCACCGAGGCTCCCTTAAACGGAGCCGAACTGCTGCCGCACGAGTCCCAGATTCGCTCGCTCGCCGATCAAGTCGCCCGTGTCCGCGAATCACTGGCGGAACAAGACACGCTTTCCAAATCGCTCGTCGACCTGGAGCAGCGGATCGCTCACGAGATGACCACAATTCAACCGGGCTGGTCGGCGGCCGACCTTCACCGCGTGACCGCCAGCCTCGCTCAGCGGGAGACCGCCCAACTGCTCAGCGACGAATCGGCTCGGCATCAGCAATCAGTGGAGTTGCTCCGTTCTCGGCGATCAGAACTGCAAGAACAGCGAGACCGGATTGAGTTAGAGCTGCGGGAACTCCCCGAAACAGAACAGCTGCCGGGCCTGCGCGATCTCCTGGAGCGAGCGAAGGATTTTCGTGTCGAGGCGAAGCGACACCGTGAAGTGGCTCCCGAACTGGAACGGCTCGTCGCACACGTACAGCAGCAGGAAGAGCGACTCGCCAGTGTGGTCGGCGTCTCAGTGGAGGCACTGGGTGTACTGGTGGTGCCGCTGAGTTCAAGCGTCGATCGGTATGTGCTGCGTGTGGACCTCATCACGCGCGACCTGGAACAGGCCCGTTCGCGTGCCTCCGATGCCAAACTCCAATTCACCGAATCCTGTGAGAAACTGGCTCGCTTTGATCGCGATCACGAAGTCTACGACCGCTCTGAACTCATCCAGCTGCGAGCGCAACGCGAGGTCGGTTGGTCGCTGATTGCTCAGCGATATATCGACGGCCAGGCCGATCTCGCGGCGATCGACGCGTGGACCCAGGGACACCCCGACCGGCTCGTCGATCTGTATCTGGAGCGGATCGAGGTCGCCGATTTACTGGCTGACCGCTTGCTGGCGAATGCAGCACGCTTGGGCGAGCGGCAGCAATTGGTCTCTCAGTCAGAACAGTGCGAAGCGCTGTGGGCAGAGCGCGTCGCGGAACAAGACCGTCTCACCGCAGAGTGCTTGGCGCTGGATACAGAGTGGCAGGCCGAATGGCCGTCGGCACCGTTTCGCACCCGCACCCCGCGCGAGATGATCGAGTGGTTGAAATTGCAGTCGGATTGGCTCGACAGCCACAACACTCTCGATCAACTCCAGTCGGATCAAGCTCAACGCCAGGAGTTAATGGAACTATTCGAGGCCGAACTGCTCAGGGCCTTTCCCAAAACGTCCGCCGCGAAAAAACAGGACGCGGTGGTCCGGGTCGCGCTGCTCTCCGCCAATGAACTCGAGCGTACTTTGACGGAGTCCATGCAGTCTCGCGAACGCCTAACGCAGGAGCAGCGTAAAGTCTCCGCGAAGTGCGAGGCGCTCGATCGAGAACAGTCCGAACTCGCGCTCGTGGGGGCCGACATGGAAGCCCGTAAGGCCACCTTCCTGGACCAACTCGGCCTCCCCGGCGATTGGGATCTCGCCGTCGCGGCCCGTGTGGTCGCGCGACTGATTGAGGTCCAATCACTCGACCAGAAACGGACCAGCACGCAGCAGCGACTTCAACAGGTGCAGCAGCACGGCGACGCGTTTACCGAACGGGCACAGCCGCTGTTCGCAGGACTGGCGATCGCGTGGATCGACTCGCGTCAGGCGTGCGACCAGATCCTCACATGGCGATCGGAACTCGATGAACGCCGCCGTCTGGAGTTAGAGCAGACGCGGTTGCTCTCGGAGCGATCCACCTCCGAAAAGGTCATCGGGCGGCTGCGCGAGCAGATCGCCGATCTCGACGGACGGATCGAATCGCTCCGCCTGGGGCTCCCCGAAGTGGCGGGCCTCGACCTCCCCGAACTGCTCGACGCCGCCGACCGTGCGGACGCACTCCGCACTCAGCTGCGCGAACTCGATCACCAGTGGCAGGCATTCGCCGACGGGGATCCGGAGTTCGGTGAACAGCTTCGAACAGCGAAGCTCGATGAGGTCCAGGAAGAACGCCAGCGCCTCGCCCGGCAGATGAAAGAACTGGACGAAGAACGCACTCGGGAGCTCGCGAGTGCCGAGACGGTACGCCGCGAGCTGCAAGCCCGCGAGCAGAAAACCCTCGCTCTCGAACGCGGTCAACAGTTGGAAGGACTGCGTGCCCAATTGGGAGATGCCGTCGATCAGTGGGTGCCGCTGGCCTTGGCCCGGCATCTGATGGAGGCCGCCCGCGTGCGGTTCGAGAAGACCCAGCAGCCGCAACTCCTCGTCGAGGCCGGTCGCATCTTCGAGCAACTGACACTCGGCGAGTACGTCCAACTCACACGGTCGGTCGGGCAAACCACTGAGCTACTGGCGATCCCCAAGACCGGGCTGGCCAAGACCGCTGCGGAGATGAGTACCGGCACGCGCGAGCAGTTGTATCTGGCGATCCGGCTGGCTTACCTGAAGCAGTATTCGCAACGGGCCGAGCCGTTGCCGCTGGTGATGGATGATGTGCTGGTGAACTTCGACGAGGACCGGGCCAAGCAGACGCTGCGGGTGCTGAGCGACTTCTCGCAGTCGCATCAGATCCTGTTCCTGACGTGCCACCGGCGGATGGTGGAGTTGGTGCAGTCGATCCGTCCGGAGCTAACTCCGATTGAACTGAAGCCGGGGAGCGTCGAGGGGGTCGATTCATTGCAAGTCGCCACCACTATCGAGTCTCCTCCATCGAAACCCAAGCGATCCTCCCGCAAACCGACCCGCCGTTCCGATGAGCCGGAACAGCCAGTCCTCTTTCGAGAGGTGACTTGAGTGGAGCCTCGATCGCCCGCAACCGAGACCCCAGGGATCAATCGTAGCCACGCTTCGCCAGAACGTGGGCGAATCGGACAACGCGCTCGCCCTCCGGCATCGACACGAACTTCCTTCGCCCCGAAGGGGCAGCCACAGATCAGCCTGGGGCACAGCGCAGCGCCGCCCCAGGACAGGAGAGATGAACTTCCCCAAAGCCCTGAAAGGGCGTCACTCTGTGGCGAGGGATTGTTTCGCCATTTCAGGGCATTGAACAACGTGGCGACCGCTGACCCAGGGCGGCGCGAAACGGCTGACGCCGTTTCGCTCTGCCCTGGGCTGGTGTGTGGCTGCCCCTTTGGGGCGTGGGCGGACTTGGCTGTCGATTTAAGCGCCCGCTCCCTGGCGACAGGCGGCTACATCTCTAGGCAGAACGAGTGGAACGCATGAGTCTGCCCCTCACAGTGCTGCTCTCCCTCGCCAATGACGTGGCGTTCTGGACCTACAACACTCGTGTGGTGTTGCTCGGCACGACGCTGCTGGGGATCAGTGCGGGCGTGGTCGGGGCGTTCATGGTGCTGCGCAAGCGGGCGCTGGTCGGCGATGTCATCGGCCACTCGGCACTGCCAGGGATCGGGCTGACGTTTCTGGTGATCGAGTGGTTCTCGCCGGGGACGGGGCGCAGCGTGCCGTGGCTGATGGGTGGGGCACTGGTGACGGGGTTGCTGGGGGCGCTGAGCGTGCTGTTCATGGAGCGCTCGCGACGCATCAAGCCAGATGCGGCGCTGGCCCTGGTGCTGAGTCTGTTCTACGGAGCGGGGATTGTGCTGCTGTCGGTCGCTCAACGGATTCCCGGGGCGGGCACAGCCGGGCTGACTTCGTTTCTGTCGGGCAAGGTCGGGTCGCTGCTGGCTGCGGACGTGCTGACGTTCGGTGTCGCGAGCGTGGTTCTGCTGGCCCTCACGACGCTGTTCTTTAAGGAGCTGTTACTCACCTGTTTCGATAGTGAGTACGCGACCGCCGGTGGCTGGCCGGTAAAGACGCTCGACGGATTTCTGATTCTGCTGGTGGCGATCGTGACCGTACTGGGGATGCAGAGTGTCGGACTGATTCTGGTGGTGGCGCTGCTGCTGACTCCCGCGAGTTCGGCGCGGTTCTGGACCGATGATGTGCGGCGCGTGGTCCAGTTGTCAGCCGCGTTCGGCGGCGTGAGTGCGGCCATCGGAGTCTTGACGAGTACCGCCTCGTCGAAGCTGCCGGCGGGGGCCATGATCGTCCTGGCGGGGGTGGCTCTGTTTGCGTTCAGTCTCGTGTTCGGCACCCAGCGGGGTCTGCTCAACCGCTGGCGGCAGTCGCGACAATTGAAGGACCGCATCCTGCGCGATGACCTGCTGCGGGCGATCTATGAACTCATCGAGATGGCCGCGCTGGCTCCGCACGGATCCGGAGAGGGGCCCGTGGCGTTCACACCAGTTCAGATCCACCAGCGCCACAGCTGGTCGATGAATCAACAGCAGAAGTTGCTCCAGACTTTCGTGCTGGAGGGGATGATGCTGAACGACGCTGCCGACCGCTGGTGGCTGACCCCCGCCGGACTGGAGCAGGCGAAACGGACCGTGCGTCTGCATCGCCTGTGGGAAATTTATTTGCTGGAGTCGGCCAACGCTGCCGAAGGGCACGTCGACCTGCATGCCGATGTGAGCGAACACTTTCTCGACCCCGAAATGCTGGCCGAACTCGAACGGCGACTGAGCGATCGCATCCCGGCGGGCGAAGTGCCGGTCAGCCCGCATGTGCTGCGGCCGTGATGTTCGCCGGGTGAGCTGATGGAGAAGCGGGGGCCTGTCCTGTACTGCAAACGTTCTAAGTCTGCATGTGCTGAGAGAATTTTTCGAACAGCCATGAAAACCTCTGCACCCCGGAGGGGTCACAGCTATTAGCCGGTGGTCGAGCGCAGCGACACCACCGGATGGCAGTCGCCCAGTTCGCCCCATCCCGGAGGGATGGCAGAGATCCCCCGACGTTGATCGACGCGAGAAGCACCACCGCGAGCCGCACTGCTGGCATCCCTCCGGGATGCGGTGCGAACGGGTACCGTGTTCCGGTGGTGTCGCTGCGCACAACCACCGGCTAATTTCTGGCATCCCTCCGGGATGAGAGAGCACTCACGGGAGGTCTTCTTCAACCGCGTTCGCCGTCGGGCAGGCCGGAAGTGCCCTCTGGCGGATCGCTGACGACTGACGACATCCCTTTCGATTGCGGCTCTGCCGCGCTGCGAGACTGTCCTGTCAGTTCGTCCGCTCACTGGTGATCGCTGCGATGCCGATATCGGCGAGAGTACACGCGGCCAGGCGGTTGAATCTTGATTTCCTGCGAGGTACAGTTGGCGTGCTGAGTGTGTCAGACGCCACGCGGTATTACTCCTCCCGCTCACTCCACCGATGCCAGATCTCCCGCCGACCTCCGCCTCTCCAGCCATTTGGACGCGGAAGCATTTGCTCGGCCTGCAAGATCTCTCGGCTGTGGAATTGACGACGATTCTGGATGAGGCGGCCCGATACAAGGCGCTGTGGAATGCGGGCCAGACCAAGTTCGACGACCTGCGCGGAACCGCCGTCGCCAACCTGTTCTTCGAGCCGTCCACTCGCACTAAGACCAGCTTCAGTCTCGCCGCCAAACGCCTCAGCGCGGACACGATCGACTTCACCGCGTCGAGCAGCAGCCTCTCCAAGGGCGAGACGTTCATCGACACCGCCCTCAACATCCAGGCGATGGGTATCCATCAAATGGTCGTCCGGCACAGCACCTCGGGGGCCCCGGAGCAACTCGCCCGCGAGGTCGACTGCTGTGTCATCAATGCCGGGGATGGGACGCACGAACACCCGACGCAGGGGCTGCTCGATATCTTTACGATCCGGTCCCACCGTCCGTCGCTGAAGGGACTAACGGTCGCCCTCGTCGGCGACATCAAGCACAGCCGCGTGGCCCGCTCGAACATCTGGGGGCTGACGAAGCTGGGGGCGCGGGTGATCGTGTGCGGCCCGCCGACGCTGATGCCGGTGGAGATCGAGAAGTTCGGCGTCGAGGTGGCTCACCGGCTGGACGATGTGCTGGAGCAGTGCGACTGTATCAACCTGCTGCGGGTGCAATTCGAGCGGCAGCGCGGGGCGTACTTCCCTTCGGTTCGCGAGTATGCCCACCTGTACGGGATGAATGGCATGCGGATGAAGCACGCCAAGCCCGATGTGCTGATCCTCGCCCCCGGTCCGATCAATCGCGGGGTCGAGATCACGCCCGATGTGGCAGACGGCAAGAACTCCGTGATCCTCGACCAAGTGACCAACGGCCTGTTCATCCGCATGGCCTGCCTCTCCTTACTCAACCGAGCCAGCCAGACCAAGCCCCCGACTCACAAGGAGCGATCCCCATGAGTCCCCCTCCTCCCCTCCTCCCCTCCCTCC
>JAYTFV010000111.1:0-4938 GCA_043734065.1 Planctomycetota bacterium | reverse complement strand
CGCTCCGACCCGATGGCGGGCCCCTCGGCATTCACTGCGGAGACCCGCAACGAATCCACCGCCCACAACGTGAACAGGGAGGCCAGAACAGCGGTCGTCAGAGTGACCGGGAGAGAGCGCATGAGGGAATCCTTCCAGAGCAGCCGCCCTCGTCAGAGGCCGGGGGACACCGCATTGTATCCCCGATGCGGGCGATTGACTCAAGAGGGATTTCGCCGTGGCCTCCCGGCGAGTGCGATCAGTAACCCGACACGTCAGCGAGGGCCGAGCGCAGCGAGGGGTGCTACCCAGAAGCGTGCGGCACTCGTTGTGAGCCGGGGGTCGCGCTCTCGTAGGAAATCTTCGAGCGTCCGCCCTCGCTGACGCATCGGGTTGCTGGTTCCCTTGCCAAACTTGCCCAACAGGGAGGATCATTCCCAGTCGGCAGCTCTGTACCGCCAATGGGCTTGTCTGGTAGTGCGGGCTCCCCGCGTTCTGGCGAACGCAGCGACACCTCAAGCGGGGAACTTGTCGTGTCTTCAATCTTTCCGCTGATACCTCGGTTGACCGCCCCAGCCGAGTTTCTGGTTGAGGGTCTGGTAGTAGCTGTGGCCGGTGAGGCGGGCGAGTTGGAAGGTGACGGCGGCGCGGCGGACAATGACCTCGTCGCCGGGGCGCAGCGGCTCGCGGACCTGGCCGTCGACGGTCAGCATCACCCCCTCGGGGACGCGGGGCACCGTGAGCCGGTACTCCAGATCGGCCCGGTCGACGAGCGGGCGATTGGTCAGCGTGTGCGGCGAGATGGGGGTCACGACGAACGCTTGCAGGCTCTGCTGCAGGATGGGCCCACCGGCAGAGAGGCTGTGTGCGGTGGAGCCGACGGGGGTGCTGATGATGAGTCCGTCGGCGCTGTAAGTGGTCACATGGACTCCGCCGATCGAGAGTTCGACATCGATCATCGAGAGCGACCCGGCGGCGAGGATGGCCGCCTCGTTAAGACCCAAATACTTGTGAGAGGAGCCATCAGCCCGCCGGTGTTCGCACTCCAGCATTAGGTGGTGTACCACCTGATAGTCGTGCGACTCCAACCGGTGAATCTGCTGGCGAAACTCCTCGGGCGAGAGGTCCGCCAGGAATCCTAACCGTCCGAGGTTGATCCCGATGATCGGCAACTGCTGAGTCCCAAAGCCCCGGCAGGCTCGCAGAATCGCCCCATCGCCGCCCAGAACGATGGCCAAGTCCGCCTCGGGCATGATCTGGCCGCTCACCTCGCCGATGATGACGTCGACGATCTCAATCGCAGGGCGTTGGCGCACGAACGCCTCCAACGAGGTCCAGGCGGACTGGACTCGCGGGGAGTCGTCGCGGGTGACGATGACCAGTCGCAGGGGTGGATGAGACATGGGCGGGTCGACAGGTTCGGAGTGCCCATACTTCAGTTCGCGATGGGCTGGCAGTCAAGATGATACCCAGACTGCCAGAACAGTGCGCGGGGAATGCGGCCTCCATGAAGAGTGCGTTCGCCCATTGACGGGACCACCAATGAGCGAATGCACCTCTCCACGAATCCGCCCGTGCCTCGTGCGCGCAGGCTCGGTCCCTTTCGAAAATCCGCGTGAATCCCGACAATGCAGAGGCATGCGCCTGGCACACTGATCCGGTGTGACCGGTCATCACGGGAGTGCCTGACACAATCCCCTCTGAGAGTCCATGTTGATCTCCCCTCACGCCCCGCCCAAACTGCTCCGTCGTATCACCATTGGTAGCCTGTTGGCGATGTGTACCGGGCTGGGGTTGTCGGGGATTGAGCTGCTGACGGGTTTTATACAAGGACGGCTGGGGCTGACGGGACACGTCACGATTCTGGCCTGCGGGACGTTATTTTCGGTCTGGGGGTTGAAGGAGTTGATCGCCGGGTGGTGGCCGCGACTGGGTCGCAACGGGCTGATTCGGAATCGGTTTCACATCCCAACCGAGGGGTGGGCCTTCCTGCTGATCATGTTTGTGCTGTTCATTGGATCGCTGATCGGACGGTCGAACCCGTTGATGCTGGTCTTCTCGATGATGGCCGGGTCGTTCGTGATGAACGGCTGGTTGACGTTTACCTACCTGAAGGGGGTCACGGTCGAACGTCAACTCCCCGAGCGGGTCATGGCGGGCGAACTGTTCTCGGTCGAAATCGCCTTGCGGAACCGCAAGAGCTGGCTCTCCGCGTGGCTGATGACCGTCACGGACCACGTGTCGGGGAGCCAGACCGAACTGGCTCCCGAAATCGCCTTCATCCGCATCCCGCCCGGCTCGCAGCAGCGTGGGCATTACCAGTTGGTCCTGGCCCAGCGCGGCGTCCACGTGTTCGGGCCGGTACATGTCGATACACGGTTCCCCTTGGGACTGGTCGAGCGGGGTCTGAATCTGGCCGTGCCCGCCACGTTGCGGGTCTATCCTCGCTTGGGCCGCCTCCAGCCCGATTGGAAACGGAAGCTGAACAACGCCATGGAGCAGACCTCCTCGCAGTCGGCTAAGAGCGGCATGTTCGAGGACGAGTTTCACAGCCTCCGCGAGTACCGCCTGGGCGACGATCTGCGCTCTGTCCACTGGCGCACCTCGGCCCGACGCAACGAACTGATGGTGCGGCAGTATCGCGACAGCCGCGACCGCAGCCTGCTGATCCTGTTTGATGCGTGGCTGCCTGCGAACGTGGGAGCGAGAGATGTCGACGACTTCGAACTCGCGCTGTCATTCGCCGCGACTGTCTGCGTTGATGCCACTCGCAACAGCCGTGAATCGCGGACGACACTGGCTGTGCAGGGGACTTCGCTGGTTGTATGGCGCGGAGGTGCGGGCGGCGAAAAGGTCGAATCCCTGTTGGACACGCTGGCCGACCTGCAACCCGAACGCCAGCGGTCGATCACCCCTCTGTTCGAGGCCACACTGGGCGACCGCTCGACCCAACCGCGGATTCTGCTGCTCACCCGGCGAATCGAGGAGGCTCAGCGCGAGATCCAACGCCTCTCGGCCCAGGACCACTCGCTGGGAGCGGTGCAGATTCTGGGGATCGGGTCGCCGGAGTTGCAGCGGGTGTTTGAGGTCAGTTGAATCTGGTCATTGGCGACATCGCATGCCGTCCCGCTCCCAGGTGGGTGACTGGGTGTTGGCTTCGCGGGTGCCAGTAGACTTCCGAAAGAGTGTGGTCGCCATTCCACGCAGGTTTCCCGTCCTCAGCCCCCAGCGAGGGGTCAAGCCGACATGGACTGGCCCCAGTCTCCACTTTCCCCAGCCCGACTATCCCGAAGGGATTCCAGCCCATAGCCGGTGGTGAGCGCAGCGTCACCACCGGTCTCGATCCCCAGAGCCGCCTGTATCCCGAAGAGCCGCCTGTATCCCGAAGGGATTCCAGCAGCTCTGACCCGTCCCGTGATGCGAAGGCTGCAATCCCTCCGGGATAGACGGACTGGGAGATGTCGCAGTCCGGTGGTGTCGCTGCGCTCGACCACCGGCTATGGGCTGCATTCCCTTCGGGAAAATGAACTCCAACAGTCGAACTACTTCGGCATCGCCTGTTGCAACTGCTCCCACTGCCGTTGCCCGGTGGTCAGGACGGCCTCATCCGGTCCGATTTCGGTCGGCGTGTATCCCGGATGGCGACCGGACTTATACGGATCATTGCGGCGGGTGTTGTAGGAGCCGATGAGCGCCCAGCGCGGGTTTTCGCTGTGGTTCTGGTCGGAGCGGTGCAGCAAGTTGGCATGGAACAGCACGGCGTCCCCCGGCTCCATCTCCACGTAGACCAGCTCGAACCGGGCCAGCGCGGCGTTGACCCGCTCCATGTCGGCTCCGGTCTGGTCGCCGGTCTTGAGATGCTCGATCCGCCCGATGTGGTGCGACCCCTTGAGTACCTGCAAGCACCCGTTCTCTTGCGTCGCCCGGTCGATCCCGACCAGGCAACTCCCCATGTCCGGCAGCAGGCAGCCGTTGTTGTACCAGTACCCATAATCCTGGTGCCATTCCCAGGCCCCGCCCACGCGCGGCTCCTTGAGGATTAGCTTGTGGTGGTAGTGGTAGACCTCTCCATTCAGGAACGACGCCATCGACGAAACGATGCGGCGGCTGCGGGCGATGGCGCTATAGATGTCGTCGGTGAGTTCATTGCGGACGGCGAGAGTGACGACCGCTCCCTTCGCGTCCTCGCGACCGTAAGCTGTCTCCGCGAGGTGCTTGTCGGCCCGCGCGATGCGGTTGAGGAGGTCGACCTCCTCGGGAGTCAGCAGGTTGCGGACGATCACGTACCCGTCCTCGCGAAAGCGGGCGACATCGGAGACCGAGGGGCGGTAGAAGTTCATGGCGGGGGGCTTTTGTCAGATGATGCGGTGGATCCGACTTCCACTGTACCGCGATGTGACAAGGGCCGGAATACCTCGCGTTGATGTTCTCATTCATCGCAACGCGGAGGTCGTACGGATGACGTGTCCGGCTATAAGCTGAATCCGGCGAGCCGGGCGGCATTACACAGCGTAAGACCGATCTCTTGTGCATCACCAATCGGCCCCCGGGCTCGAGATGCGGCCTCATCCGACCCCGGCAGGGGTCACAGCTATTAGCCGGTGGTTGAGCGTCAGCGACACCACCGGTAGATGATACCTGACGCAACATCCCATCCCGGAGGGATGGCAGAGTGGCGACCGGTGTCGCGGTGGCGAGGTCGGGAGGGCGAGGCTCCTGCCGAGCCGCTTGTGCCAGACCACGTCCACTCTCACTCGCGGCTCAACAGGAGCCTCGCCCCAATGCTGTGAACACGATCGAGTTCGATCCGCTCGGCATGGGGCAGATGTCCCACGCCCCGTATCAGCCAGTGAGCGGCACGGCGCTAGCCGCCGGTTCCCCTGACCGTTGTCCTGCCAGAACCCAGTCTCCCGACGAACAACGGTGAGAAGAACCGGCGGCTAGCGCCGTGCCGCTCAC
>JAYTFV010000110.1:0-1760 GCA_043734065.1 Planctomycetota bacterium | reverse complement strand
CCCGCCGCCTCGCCCTCCCGGTGAGCATCGCCACGGACATCTGGAACGCACACACGCACGGCGCTCGCCGCCGAATCGCTCATACTTGCAGCACGCCGGTGCGAAAGCTGCCCGGTACTGGGGGAGGGAGCCACTCCAGCGCGGAGGCCAGCCAGAGACGGGTTTCGTGCGGCGGGATGATGGCATCCACCCAGCCTCGGGCGGCTCCGTAGCGGATGTCGGTTTGAGCCACGTAGCGCGAACGGACCGAGGCCCGCAGTTCGGCGACCTCTTCGGTCGTGAGTTTCCGGCCCGAGCGCTCGGCGTCGCGGAGACGCAAGGTCAGCAGTGTCTCTGCGGCCTGATCGGCCCCCATCACGGCGTAGCGGGCACTAGGCCAGGCCAGGATCAGAGCGGGGTCGTACGCCTTGCCACACAGTGCATAGTTCCCCGCCCCGAACGAGCCGCCCAGGATCACGGTCAGTTTCGGCACCACGGAATTGCTGACGACATTGACCAGCTTGGCCCCGGCCCGAATGATCCCCGATTGTTCGGCTCGCGTACCGACCATGAACCCTTGCACGTCTTGAAGAAAGATCAGCGGCACGCCGGTCTGGTTGCAGTCCATCACGAACCGCGCGGCCTTGTCGGCGGCATCGGGATAGAGTACGCCGCCGATCTGGACCTCGCCGACTCCGGTCCGCGTCCGCTGCTTTTGATTGGCCACGATGCCAACCGGGCGACCGCCGATGCGGGCGAAAGCAGTGACCAGCGATTGGCCATACTCCGCCTTGTACTCCTGTTGAGTGCCAGCATCGACGATGCAGGCCAGCACGTCGCGCACGTCATACTCCAAGTGGCCATCCGCCGAGACAATGTCGTACAGACGTTGCGGGTCGACGGCTGGGGAGGCTCCTGGAACCGCATCCGGCGGACTCGACACTCGGGCAGGCAGCAGCGCGATGAGCGACCGCAGCCGCGTCAGGCACGCGGCGTCATCCGGCTCCCGGAAATCGACGGTCCCGCTGATCGCCGCGTGCATCGCCACCCCGCCGAGTTCTTCGGGGTCGGCCACTTGACCGATCGCTGCCTTGACCAGAGCGGGACCGGCCAGGCACATCTGGCTCCCCTCGGTCATCAGCAACTGATCGCACAGCACAGGGAGGTACGCCCCACCCGCGATGCAGTTTCCCATCACAGCGGCGTACTGTGGAATGCCCGCTGCCGAGAGAACCGCGTTGTTGCGGAAGATGCGTCCGAAGTCGTCCTCATCGGGAAACACCTCGTCTTGCAGAGGCAAGAACACGCCCGCCGAGTCGACCAGATACACGAGCGGCAACCGGAACTGCGAGGCGATCTTCTGTGCCCGCAGGAGCTTCTTGATCGACTGCGGGAACATCGCCCCCGCCTTCACGGTGGCGTCATGGGCTGCGATGAGGCACGGTCGTCCGCTGATCTCGCCGATTCCCGTCACGATCCCCGCTGCGGGCACTTGGCCCCATTCGGAGTACATCTCATGGGCGGCCCAGAGGCCGAGTTCAAAGAACGGTCGGTCCGGGTCAAGCAGTTTCGCCAATCGCTCGCGAACCGGCATCCGACCGAGCTTCCGCTGCCGCTCCTGCCCCGCGGGTCCGCCGCCCTGCCGGAGAACGTCGGCCTGTTCCTGGAGGGCCTCAGTGAGTTGACGCAGGGTGACCACGGGGAACTCCGGAATCGGGAGGGACTGTCGCACGACGCTCCGCGTTGTGAGTGACATTGCAATGAGGTAAACACATTCGGTT
>JAYTFV010000109.1:0-7435 GCA_043734065.1 Planctomycetota bacterium | reverse complement strand
CTCCAAGCCTGCGTCCTGTGCCACACGCCCAAGGCCCAGCTGCGGCGGTACGCGCTGGTCGGGCTGTTTCTGGCGGATGAGATCTTCGTGATGCAGTCCCCGCCCGCACCGTTTCCGATACCGTGCCTGGTGTGCGATGCCTGCAACAGCGGGCTGGATGGGATGCTGTCGAAGAAGACCCGCGAGGAGTGGAACGAATTCGTCGAGGAACACTTCCCCGGCCCGCCCGGCATCGAACTCGACTCGCCGAGACAGACGCCGCTGATGGTGTGAGGGAAAGGCGAATGCTCCGCTTCGAAGACTTCGCGTCGCCGCTCAACGGGGGCCATCCCGCCGCTCTGCTCATCTCGAATCCTTTACCAGTCGGCACGCTGTTTGCCAAAGTGTGCCTCCGAATGCAGCAGACTTGGCCCGTACAGGCAATTCTTGCGGTTTTCTTCATGTTCTCGTGGAGAGACTGCGGGACTGTTGGGCAGGTCTGCTCAAGGGTTGGGCATGGGGCCCGCTCGAAATTTGGTCGGCATGAGTTGACGGACCGTCTCCGGAGCATCATAAAACTGACCCGGCTGTCGGTGGAGCGCTCGACTTCGGCAACCGGCGGGGATTGTCCCCGCCTCCCGGAAAGCATGCAGACGCCTCGCCTCGCGATTTCGTTCTGGAGACATTGATGAGTTCGTCGTCGAAGTACAAGTTGGAGTATGTGTGGCTGGACGGGTACACCCCCGAGCCGAACCTCCGCAGCAAGACCAAGATTGTGGACAAGGCCCCGAAGTCGCTGGCCGACCTCGACCTGTGGGGCTTCGACGGCAGCTCGACCCGCCAGGCGGAAGGCAAGAGCTCCGACTGCGTGCTGAAGCCGGTCGCCCTCTATCCCGACAGCACCCGGAAGAACGGCTTCCTGGTCATGTGCGAAGTCATGATGCCGGACGGCACCCCGCACGCCACCAACTTCCGCTCGACGATCGCCGACTCGGAAGACCTGTGGATCGGTTTTGAGCAGGAATACTTCCTGTACCAGGACGGTCGCCCGCTCGGCTTCCCCGCCGATGGCTACCCGGCTCCGCAGGGCCCGTACTACACCGGCATCGGCTACAACAATGTCGGTGACATGGCCCGTCAGATCGTCGAAGAGCACATCGACATCTGTCTGGACGCGGGGATCAACCTCGAAGGGATCAACGCCGAAGTCGCCAAGGGCCAGTGGGAATTCCAGGTCTTCTCGAAAGGATCGAAGAATATCGGCGACAATATGTGGATGGCCCGCTACCTGTTGCTGCGGCTGTGCGAGAAGTACGGCGTGGATGTCAACCTGCACTGCAAGCCGCTGGGGATGGAGGTCGACTGGAACGGATCCGGCATGCACTGCAACTTCTCGACCGCGTACATGCGGGACAAGGGGGGCAAGCCCTACTTCGAGAAGCTCATGGCCGCCTTCGACAAGTACAAGGAAGAGCACATTGCCGTCTACGGTCCGGACAACCACATGCGGTTGACCGGCCTGCACGAGACCCAGTCGATCGACAAGTTCAACTACGGCGTCGCCAACCGCGGGGCCTCGATCCGCATTCCGCACGCCTTCGTCAAGAACGACGCCTACCGGGGCTACCTGGAAGACCGCCGTCCGAACTCAGCTGCCGATCCGTACAAGATCACCTCCCGCGTGCTGAAGACGATCCAGTCGGTGCCGACCACGTAGTTCGTGTCGTAGCTGCGTTCGCCAGAACGCGGGTTGCCCCGCGAGATTTCAAGAAACCCCCGGCAATGGCCGGGAGTTTTTTGTTGTCGGACGGGCCCATTTGGCCCGTCCCGTGCCGGAACGCCCGTCTGACAGTACGATCGCGAGTGGCGGGTTCACATTGCCGGGGGCTGGGCTTTGGCGTAGAAAGATCAAGATACACGCTCCTCACGCCAGGACGCCCCTCGTGCCCGGTCGTTGGCCACTCATCGCGATGCTCTTCGGACTGGTCAGCTCTTCGTGGGCACTGGCCAGTGACGACGCGGACTTGTCGACTTACTTCGCGGGACTGCGGGCGCAGGGGCTGTTTCGCGTGGCTGAGGAGTACGCCCTCGCCCGATTGGCGGACCCGGAGGTCAGCCCGGCACAGCGAGCGATTTTGGCCGTCGAGTTGTCGAAGGTCTTCGCCGCGCATGCCGCCGAGGCCGGTTCCGATACGGAGGCGCACGAACTCTGGACGCGAGCCGGAGAGTCGATCACGCCGCTCCTCGCGCAGCGAGAAAATCCACGCTGGGTCAGTGTGCGTTCGCGGCAGGCCACGCTCCAGTGCGACCGCGCCCTCACCGAGTTCTGGAAGAGCCAGCTCGTTCCCGACTCAAAGCCACAGCGTGAAGCCGCTCTGCAGTCAGCACTCTCCGCTCTCACCCAGTTGCAATCCGCCGCCGCCGATCTCAAGGGGGCCGCTCCCCCGGGGCCGCGCGGGACGAAAGCCGCGGACGGCGCACTGACGACTGCCGAACTGCGGCGATTGGGCGATGAGATCGAATATCTCACCATGCGGATGCAGCTGAATCGGGCCCGCCTCTCCCCCACGGGAGCCGATCGGGCTGCCGCACTGCTCCATGCGGAGCAGGGGAGTAACGCCCTCGCGCGACGGGTGAACAGCGATTACGTCTGGCCCGCGCGGTTCGCGCGGGCCGAGGCGCTGCGCTTTCAGGGCGATCCCGAGAAGGCGTTCAGCTACGCGAAATCGCTGCTCGTTTCCGGCCTGTCGCCCGAGTTGGCGGATGCACTGGTCGCGGAACAGGCCCGCGCGAAGCTGGCCCTCAACACCCCCGCCGAGGCGATCACACTCCTCCTCGAACAGGGACGCACGTCAGGCACCCTCGCCCCGGAGCTGCGGGCCATCGTGGTGGAGTGCCTGCTCGCCTCGTTGCCAGCCGCTCAAATCAAGGGCGATGCAGCTCTGGCGGACGACCTCTGGAATCAAGCGACCGCCCAGCAGCAACTCATCTCTGGACCGTGGCGGGTGTATGTTGACTCACTGCTCGCACGGACCCAGGAGACGCGTCAATATGGCGAGCAGTTGGCAGCCCTCGTCCGCGAGGGGCGAACCGCCGCCCAGCGTCGCGACTGGCCCGTGGCTGCCGCCGCTTATGCCCGCGCTTCTCAAATGGCGACCACCGATGGCAAGGCTTCGCTGGCGGCCGAGTTCGTATTCCTGCAAGCCTCGATCGAGATCGAAGCGGGGCACTTCGAACCGGCCTCTCAACTGCTCAGCGAGTACCAGACCCGCTTTCCCGGCGATCCCCGCGCTGCGGAGGCGCATCTTCTCGCGGCGTGGACGCTCGGCAAGCTCGATGAGCAACACCCGTCACCGGCCCGTCGCGCGGCGTACCTGGCCCGGCTTCAAGAGCACCTGTCGAAGTTCCCGGATTCGCCGACGCGGATCGAGGCCCAATGGTCTCTCGCCGTCGATGCCATCCAGCACCGGGAATGGCTCACCGCCATTGATGACCTGGAGGCCATCCCGCCCAATCACGCGCGGGCCAGTGCGGCGGCGAATCAGTTGCCGTACTGCTATGAGCAGGGGCTCGCGACCCTGATCGAGCAGCCCGAGCGACAAGCCTGGGAGCAGCGGGCCGAGTCCGCCCTGGCTCAACACCTCGTCCGTTGGCCCAAGCCGCCCGCCGGGTGGACACTCGTGCAATCCGAGAACGCACTCCGCTGGGCCCGCGTGCTGCTCCGACTGCAAGACCGCCGCTACGCCGACGCCGACCCACTGCTCGCCCAGATCCTGCACAGCCGCGAGGTCGAGGCTCGCGAGATGGCCCGCGATGGGACGCGACTCGACCCAGCGTGGGACCGGCTGGTGCCTGCGGCGACTCAGTTGCGGATCATCTCGCTGGCCGGACTGGGACGGTTGGTCGAGGCCGAGAAGCTGTTCGCCGCAGCGACGACGGCCGCGCCGGAGGATGTGCTGGCGATCTTGTCGGGCCTGTCGAAACTGGCTGCGAGTCTCGATGAGGCCGCTCAACGCGACCTCGGTCGAGTCCAACTCACCGCAGCCCGCCAACTCGATCGCCAGCGATCGACCCTCACTCCGAAAGTGGCCCGGCAAGTCGATCGCTGCCTGGCCGAAGCGTATACCGCGACCGGCGACCTGCCCGAGGCGATCGCGATCTACGAGACCCTCCGCAAGGCCCACCCGAAAGACCGCTCATTGTTGGAATCGATCGGCACGCTTTCGGTGAAACGCGGCCAGCCCGCCGACCTGAAACGGGCCAAGTCGATCTATCGCCAACTGGAGTCGTTCGACCCCGCTGGCAGCCCCGCCTGGCTCCGCACCCGCCTGACCACCGCCCGCGTGTGCCTGCAACTCGGCGAGAAGACCGAGTGCCAGAAGCTGCTGAAGGTCACGCGGATTCTGTACCCGGAACTCGGAGGGAAGGGGCTGCGCGGGGAGTATGCAGAGTTGGAGAGGGCCATGACCGGAGTCCAATGAGAACGATTCCGACTACGGTCCAGGTCCACACTTCGGACCTGTCTGAGCTACACTCCTGCCCTGTTCCCTGTTCCACCTCTCAGACCGCCCCCCATGACCGAGCCCGCAATCCCGTTGCCGTCGATCCCCGGAGGTTGGGGCAGCGAGGTCGTGCGAGTGGGGGAACGCACGCTCGATCTGTGGCTGCCGCTGAAGCCCGAGGCATTCCTCGACGACCCGGATGTCATCGAGGCCAACCGCCGCGATGACTACATGCCCTACTGGGCCACGCTCTGGCCCGGCGCGAAGATCATGGCGCAGGTCATCGACCGGGCTCCCTGGTCCCGCGAGGTCGAACTCCTCGAACTGGGAGCGGGCGTCGGATTAGTCGGGTTGGTGGCCCAGTCGCTCGGGACGCGCGTCGTCTTCAGCGACTACGACCCCGTGGCCGTCCAGGTCTGCCGCTACAACGCGGTCCGCAATCACCTGCCCGACCCGGAGGTTCTCGCCCTCGACTGGCGCACTCCGCCACAACGTCAGTTCGAAGCCATCGTCGGCTGCGAGGTCACGTACGATCACAAGCTGCACAATGCACTTCTCGAAACAGTCGCCGCGATGCTGGCCCCATCGGGCGTGTGCTGGCTGGGCGATCCGGGGCGCTACTGGTCGAAGCAGTTCTTCACGCAGGCCAGCCAGCGGTTCCGCGTTCGCATCCTCGACCGCGACCTGCGCGAAAGCTCATTCCCCTCGGACCGCGAGTTCCAGATCTTCGAGCTGCGAGCGAGCTGTTAGTCGGCATATTTTCAGAATGTCCCCGACAGGAGTCGAACCTGTGACCTGAGCTTTAGGAAAGCTCCGCTCTATCCAGCTGAGCTACGAGGACCGAATTTCGGGATTCTACCGGGTGGGCGAGGCAAACGAAAGAATCAACGTTCACCGGAAGCAGGGCCGATGCCACGCCGCTCACCTCAGCTTGTCAAACCGGTTCAGCACTTCTCCGTTAATTGGGTCGAGTTCCTCGATCTGGGTGAGTCGCCATTGGCCAGCCTCGATCCGCCATTTGCCGTTGAATCGGAACGGCATATGTCCCAGGTTCCCTTGCATGGGCGTGTGGACTGTCGTGTTCACGCGGAAGTGGCTGGTGGCTCCCGTATCGTTCGCAAAGGTCTGGATCTGCACGTCAGTGATCCGGAAATCCTCGCCGATGTCGACCAGGGGAATGGCCAGCTTGACCAGCAGCACCAGCTTGGGGGAGCCCGGCGAGATGAACTTCAAGGTGCCGGGCTCATCGTTCTTCTGGAATGCCTGGACCATCGCCAGCAGGTTGGCTTCGACCTGCTCGCCGGGAGTGACGATGGCCGCCTCAATGAACCAGACCGCCACCGCCAGGACCACACACAACCCGGCTGCGACGAGCCACTTGCCCCGCTGGGTCTGCATGGCCGCAAACAGGCACGCGCCGCCCAGCAGGCCCAGAATCGCAATCGGCGGCCACGGTGTTTCGGTGAACCACATCGGAGTCTCCTGGGTGGGGGTGTCTGGGGGTGACTGAGTGGAGATACGGTAACACGGTATGCGGTGTTGAGAGAAACTCGAGGCCCGAAAGCCGAAACGCGAACTTCAACCATTGGTTAATGGCACCCGACGCCGGACGTCGGGAGACAATCGGATTGGCTTCACTGATGCGATTGCCTATCATGGAGTTTGACGTATGGGATGGTGGACTGGGCCTCCGCGAACCATGTCGTACATCGGGAACATCCCCAGGATTTCACACCGTGAGCAGCGACATCAACTCCCTCGTTTCCCAGGCCAAACAGAAGCTCGACGCGCAGACCGTCGATGTGGTCCAGTTGCACTTCCACCCAGAACTCGGGGCACCGTACTGGTTGGAACACGCGCAGACGCTGAAGTTTAATCCGCTCAAAGAGATCAAGTGCTTCGACGACCTGAAGAAGTTCCCGCTGTTCGATGACGAGGACTTGCGTGGCGGGCCAGTGACGCGGTTCCTGCCTCAGAAGTGGAAGAACGAGCCGAAGTTCGTGTTCGAGACCGGCGGCACGACAGGGGTTCCAAAGTCGCGGTGCGTGGTCAAGGATCACGATATCGACTACGAAGAGTTCTCCCGCACGATCCCGGACGAGTCGTTCCCGCAGGGGGCCAACTGGCTGATGCTGGGGCCGTCGGGGCCTCGGCGGTTGAGGCTGGCGATTGAGCATCTGTGCCAGTTCCGGGGCGGGATTTGCTTTTGCGTCGACCTCGACCCGCGCTGGGTGGTGAAGCTCATTAAGAAGGGTGACATCGCCGGGGCCAAGGCTTACGCCGATCACGTGATCGATCAGGCGCTGACGATTCTCTCGGCCAATCACAACATCCAGTGTGCGTTTGCCACACCGAAACTTTTGGAGGCACTGGCTCTGCGGCTGATCGACAAGGGGTCGAGCATTGAAGAGGCGGGGCTGAAGGGGATCTTCTGCGGCGGCACCGAGATGACCTCGCAGTGGATTCGGTTCGCGGTCGAAGAGCTGCTGGGACCGAACGTGTTCATCACTCCGACCTACGGCAATACGCTGATGGGGTTGGCCTGCGGGAAGCCCGTCTCCCCTGAAGAGAACTACAAGATCGCCTACTTCGCCCCCCAGCCGCGAGCCGTGGTGGAAGTGGTCGACTTCAAGAACTACGACCATGTGGTCGACTATGGAGCGACGGGGCGCGTAAAGCTGTACACACTGACGCACGAGCTGTTCATCCCCGGCTTCATGGAGCGGGATGAAGGGGAGCGCGAGCAGCCATGGCCCAAGTTCCCGTGGGACGGGATCAGCGGGACAAGGCCGTTCCACGAGTTCGCCAAGACGACGGTCGTCGGGGTGTACTAAAGAACGTTGAGGGATGAGGGTTGAGCGACGGAGGTCGCTGCGCGAACTACGATCACTCGCTCATGCCCCCTCAACCCTCAACCCTCAACCCTCAACCCTCAACCCTCAACCCTCAACCTC